>DATNBJ010000336.1:0-5993 GCA_035572055.1 Thermoleophilaceae bacterium
TCCACGCCGAGCTCCTGCTCGAGCCGGCGGACGTGCTGCGAGATCGCGGACTGGGCCAGGTGAAGCTCCTCGCCCGCCTTCGTGAAAGAGCCGTGGCGGGCGACGGCGACGAGACAGCGGAGGTGACGAAGTTCCATGCCCGGGATCTTCCGGGGCGATGGGACAGAAGTCAAAGACGGAGATGCGGCTGCACCTATCAGCATTCGTGATGGATCCGTAACAATCGACGGCTTATGCGCCGACGGCTGCTGCAATCGCTCACGCCCGACATGAGCCCGCTGCGCGAGTCGCGCGACTACCGGCTGTTGATAACCGGCACGGTGATCACGGGGCTCGGCACGCAGGCCGCGCTCGTGGCGCTGCCGTACCAGGTGTACGTGGAGTCGCACGAGCCGGTCCTCGTGGGCCTGCTCGGGCTGGTGGAGCTCGTGCCCCTGGTGGCCGCGTCCCTCTTCGGCGGCGCCTGGGCGGACCGCGTGGATCGCCGTAAGCTGCTGCTCGTCATCCAGATCGCGCTCGTGGGTGTGGCCTCGGGACTGGCGGCCGCCGCCTTCGTGGGCCAGCCGCCGATCTGGCTCCTCTACGTGCTCGCCGGCGCGCTGGCGGGCGCGGGCGCCTTCGAGCGCGTCACGCGCTCCTCGATCGTCCCGAACGTGGTGCGCCCCGAGGCGCTCAGGGCGGCGGTGGCCACGACGTACGGGCTCAACCAGGTGACGATGGTGGTGGGACCCGCGATCGGCGGCCTCATGATCGCCGCGCTGGGAGTCGGCTCGGCGTACACCGCAGACGCGGTGAGCTGCTTCGGGATGGTGTTCGCGGCGGCGCTCATGTCAGCGCAGCGCCCGTATGGAGTGGAGGAGCACGAGCCCGTCCTGCGCTCGATAGGCGTTGGGCTCCGCTTCGTGTCCCGCGAGCGTGCCCTGCTCGGCAGCTTCGCGATCGACCTGCTGGCGATGACCTTCGGGATGCCGCGCGCGCTGTTCGCGGTGCTGTCCCTGAGCGTGTTCCACGCGGGCGCGGCCGGCACCGGCGCCCTGTACGCCGCGGTGGCGTTCGGCGCGACCGTCGCCGCGCTCACCACGGGCTGGCTCGGGAACGCGCGCTACCTCGGCCGGATCGTGATCGGGGCGGTGCTCGCGTGGGGCGCGGCGATCGCGCTGGCCGGCCTGACCACGAGCTTCGCCCTCGCCGTGCTGCTGTTCGCCGTGGCCGGCGCCGCGGACAGCGTGAGCGCCGTCTGCCGCAGCACGATCTCGCAGACGCTCACGCCCGACCACATGCGCGGACGCATGTCGTCCGTGTTCATGCTCGTGGTCGCGGGCGGCCCGCGGCTCGGCGACGCGGAGTCCGGCACCGTGGCGTCGCTCAGCTCGACGCGCTTCTCCGTGGTGTCCGGCGGGGTGGCGTGCATGGCCGGGGTGGGGCTCATCGTGCTTCTCTTCCCGCAGCTCGCGGGCTACGACGGGGACGCCGTGGGAGCGGGAAAAGCCGCTACGAGCGCCGCCTGAGTCCTACTCTCGTCATGTGACGCTGCCGTTCTGGGCTTCGGACGTCTGCCTCGTGGCGGCGCAGGCCGCCGCGGTGGCGCTGCCGGCCCGGCGTCGCATCCCGGTGCTCGACCGGCTCCAGAGCCGCTGGTGGAGCCTCGTGCCGCTCGCCGCGATCGTCGGTGTGATCTTCCTGATCCGCGGCGCCGGCAACACCGCGAACGGGCTCACCTACCTGGCGCTCTTCGCCGTGCCGCCGCTGGCCGCCCTCGCGCTGGCGTGGGCGATGCGGCGCTCGCGACCGCCGCTCGCGCTGCTGGCGCTGCCGTTGTTCGCGCTCGCGTGGGCCGACCGCCACGGGCTTCCGGGTGAGGCCGCGCTCGTCGCGCTGCTCCTCCTGAGCTGCGTGACCCTCGGGGTGCTGCTCGTGCAGGTGGCGCCGCTGAACTGGCTGAAGCTCGGCATCGTGGCCATGTCCATCGCCGACACCGTGCTCGTGATCGCGCAGCTCCTCCAGCCGGCCAACGACGTGCTGAACGCCGCGGCGCCGGGGCTCGGCCTGCCGCAGCTCCAACGGGCGCTGTTCGGCTCGGCGATCATGGGCTACGGCGACTTCTTCGTGGCGGGAGTATTCGGCGCGATCGTTGCGGCCGAGCGCGGGCGCCAGGGCGCCGCCGCTCGGCTCACGCTGCTGCTGGCGCTGCTGTTCGACCTGCTGTTCTTCTTCGTCGACCTGCTGCCCGCCACGGTGCCCGTGGCGCTGGCGCTCGTGCTCAGGGAGATCGGTATCCGCCGCGCAGCCCAGACCAGACGAGGTCGGTCACGGCGTCGACCAGCGCTTCGCGCGGGGTCTCCGGGTGCTGCGACCACCATTCGGCAAGGCCGTGGAGCCCCTGCTTCATGAACTCGGTGACGAGCTCGATGCGGCGCTCGCGATCGGGTGCGTCGGCGAGGAAGTCCGCTTCGCCGACGAACAGCGCGGCCAGGGCCGCCGTCGCGCCTGCCTGAACCTCCCGCGAGGCCTCGACCAACTCGGGCTCGCCGACCGGCGTGAAGAGCAGCACCCGCGCCGCTGACGGGCGCTCCTCCACGAACGCGAAGAACGCCTCCACGCCCGTGCGGATGCGGTCGCCCGCCGGTGCGTCGGCGGCCATCGCCGCGGCGCCGCGGCCGGTCAGCTCGTCGCGGATCCCCTCGGTGAGCTGCCTGTAGAGGTCGAGCTTGGAGGCGAAGTGGTCGTACAGCACGGGCTTGGTCACGCCCGCCGCGGCCGCGATCTCGTCCATGGACGTGGAGTGGTAGCCGCGCGCCGCGAACTCGGCCTCGGCCGCGCGGAGGATGCGCGCCCGGCGCTCGGGCGCTTTGAGTCGCACCGCCATCGAGGGGATGATAACCTACTTACCAGTCGGTAGGTTACTTCAAGGAGATGAGAACGATGAAGGTGCTGGTAGCTGGAGCGACGGGAGCAGTTGGCGGAGCGCTCGTGCCGGCGCTCGTGCGCGCCGGACACGAGGTGGTGGGTACCACGCGGTCGCCCGCGAAGGGCGAGCGGCTGCGGGCAGCGGGCGCCGAGCCGCTCGTGCTCGACATCCTCGACGCCCGGGCCACGGCCGAGGCGGTCACGCGTGTCGCGCCCGATGCGATCGTGCATCAGGCCACCGCGCTCACCGGCACCGGGAACCTGAAGAAGTTCGACCAGGAGTTCGCGCTGACCAACCGGCTCCGCACGGAGGGCACGGACAACCTGCTTGCCGCCGGCGCCACCCGCTTCATCGCCCAGAGCTATGCCGGCTGGCCGTACGCGCGCGAGGGCGGGCCGGTGAAGGACGAGGACGACCCGCTCGATCCGCACGTGGGCAAGGAGGCGCGTCAGACGCTGGCCGCGATCGAGCGCCTGGAGTCCACGGTGGCGGGCGCCGGCGGGCTGGCGCTCCGCTACGGCGCCTTCTATGGACCGGGCACCTCGCTGGCTCAGGGCGGCAACGTGGCGGATGCCATCCGCGGGCGCAAGTTCCCGATCGCCGGCAGCGGTGCCGGGATCTGGTCGTTCACGCATATCGACGACGTGGCCACCGCCACCGTGGCCGCGCTCGAGCGCGGCGACGCGGGCATCTACAACGTGGTGGACGACGAGCCGGCGCCGGTCTCCGAGTGGCTGCCCGAGCTGGCGGCCGCACTCGGCGGGAAGCCGCCGCGGCACGTGCCGGCCTGGCTCGGCCGCCTGTTCGTCGGCGAGCACGGCATGAACATGATGGAGTCCACGCGCGGCGCCTCGAACGCCAAGGCCAAGCGCGAGCTGGGCTGGCAGCCCGCCTGGCCCACGTGGCGCGACGGCTTCCGGCGCGGCCTCGGCGAGGTCAGGGGTTGAAGCGAATCGTTCCCGGCGTGGCGGGCTCGTCGAGCTCCAGCTCGAGCGTGGTCATCACGCGCGCGAGCATCATGTACTGCCCGATCACGAGCAGCAGCTCCACGATCTGCCGCGGCGGCAGGAGCGCGGCGAGCTCCGCGAAGGTCTCGTCGGACGCGTGTGCGTCGACCACCACCTCACCGGTGAAGCGCAGCGTGGCGCGCTGGACGGCGTCGAAGCAGTCCGCGCCGATCTCGCCGCGCTCGAGCGCGGCGATCTGCTCGTCGCTCGCGCCCACCGCCCGGGCGATCGGCTCGTGCTGCACCCACTCGTACTCGGCGTTCGGCGTGAGCTGCGAGACGCGCAGGATCGCCAGCTCGCGCAGCAGTCCGTTCAGGTCGAGATCGGTGAGCAGCGCGTCGCCGAAGCGCAGGTACGGCCGAAAGACGCTCTCCGCGTTGGCAAGCATCCGGAAGATGTTGAGCGGTGGCAGGCGGTCGAGCGCCTCGCGCACCGGCTCGGGCGCCTTGTCCGGGTCGGCGTAGGGGATCCGCGCCATCGCTATGCCGCCGCCCTGCGCCGCCGGCGCGGCGAGTGCGGCTCGATGATCCCGCCCCAGTCCGCGTCGTCGATCAGCCCCGGCTCCGTGCTGTCGAGGAAGTCGAGCAGCACCGCCGCGAGCGCGTGCGGGTCCTCGATGTGCGGGAAGTGGGCGGCGTTCGGCAGCGTCTCGAAGCGGCTTCCCGGGATCGACTCGTGCGCTTCGCGCCCGTGCTCCAGCGGGATCGTGTGGTCGCGCTCGCCCCACACGATCAGCGTGGGGAAATCGGTGAGCAGGTAGAGCCGGTCGCGGGCGCTGACGCGCTGGCCGTGAACGTCGATCACGGCCCGCAGCGTCTGCACGAAGGCCTTCCGCGCTCCCGGTTGCTCGAGCGGCCGCAGCGCCCGCGCGATCGCCTGCAGCGCCGCCCCCTTGGATGAGCCGCGAGCGCGCATCCGCTTGCCCGAGGCGGACATCGCGTCGAGCAGCCGCGGGTGCGCCGCCAGCGACAGGGCTGCCGACACGCCGGGCAGCGCGGCGCTGCGCAGGAGCGGGCTGACGTCGCGGCCGAGCCCGCCGCTCGAGACAAGCACAAGCCGGTCGACGCGCTGAGGGAACTGGTAGAAGAACTGCATCGCCACGCCCCCGCCCAGCGAGTGGCCGACCACCGTGGCGCGGTCCACGCCGATCACCGCCAGCAGGTCGCGGATGCTGGCCGCGTGGGCCCCGAGCGAGTAGTCGCCGCGCACGGAAGCCGAGTCCCCGTGCCCGAGCAGGTCGGGCGCGATCACCGTATAGCGGTCGGCCAGCTCGAGCGCGACCGTCTCCCAGTGGCGGGATGAGTTGACCATCCCGTGGATCAGGACCACGGGCGGGCCGCTCCCCGCCACCCGGTAGATCACGCGATGGCCGTGCAGCTCGATCTGCCAGGCCTCGAACACGTGGGCCACCTTATCGAGCCGTTCGGGAGATTTGTGCCAAGAGTCGGCGTGCCCCATCTGGCGACCGAGTACGTCCCCATGATGCGGAATGAAGACGGTTTCACACTCATCGAGCTTCTGGCCGTGGTCCTCATCATCGGCATCCTGGCCGCGATAGCTCTGCCGAGCTTCCTCGGCCAGCAGAGCAAGGGCAAGGACGCCAGTGCGAAGACCAACGCGCGCAACATGGTGTCCCAGCTCGAGTCCTGCTTCACGGACAAGGTCACCTACGTGGGGACCGGCAGCGGGGGCAGCTGCCTCAGCACGAACACCGGGCTGAGCTACGGCACCGCCCAGGGCCAGGTCGAGGTTCAGACGCCGAGTGGCACGGGCTACAAGGTCGTCGCGCACTCGACCTCGGGCACCAACTTCACGATCACCAACACCGCGGGAGTCATCGCCCGCAGCTGCGACAAGCCGGCAACCGGCGGCTGCCTCGCCGGCAGCACCTGGTGAGCGTCGATTTTCCTGATCAGCACTAAAGGTCGGATCGCTGAACGCCGATACCGCCCTCGACCCAAGTGATCCCTGCAAGGAGGTCAAACATGCTGCGGAAGCTCCGCGAGCGTATTCAGTCCGAGGAGAGCGGCTTCACCCTGATCGAGCTCCTCGTCGTCATCCTGATCATCGGCATCCTG
>DATNBJ010000337.1:0-15435 GCA_035572055.1 Thermoleophilaceae bacterium
CCTACAGCGCGAGCCAGCTCGCTCCGCTCCGCCTCGCCGTCGCCAAGATCGGCATGCCCTACATCTGGGGCGGCGAGAGCGACGGCCCGTCCTACGGCCAGATCCACGGCGGGTACGACTGCAGCGGCTTCGCCTGGCGCGTCTACAAGCTGAGCGGGAACCCCGCGGGCGGGCGGATCAAGGGCCGCACCGCGGCACAGCAGGCGGGCGAGATTTCCAAGTCGCAGCGCATCGAGCTCGACGACGTCCAGCCCGGCGACCTCCTCTTCTTCGGCTCGGCGAAGTTCAGGGCCAAGGCCACCGAGGCGAACGTCACCCATGAGGGCATCGCGCTGAGCAGGGACTTCGCGATTCACTCCTCGTCGCAGGGCGTCTACGTCCTCCCGCTCTACGAGGGCTGGCTGCACAGCAGCTTCACCTGGGCGCGAAACGTGCTCTAAAGGGCTCAACTTCGGGCCCGTACAGCCCGATTACCCCATCGAGATGTCCGTTAGCTCCCCAAGCGAGCGGATTCAACCGGCGGGGGCCGGCGATCTTGCGCTGCCCTGGGAGCACGAGGCGCAGGAGACGAGCGGCCTCACATCCCGGCTGATCCTCGCCTACGTGGAGCGCAAGGGCGGTCGCGACGCGGTGGAGAAGGTGCTCGCCAAGTGCGGCCTCACCGAGGTGGAACAGGACCTCCTCGACGAGCGGCACTGGTTCTCGTTCGCGACGAAGGTGCGCCTGTTCGAGGCCGCCGCCGAGGTGCTCGACGACCCGCACGTGACCCGCAACATGGGCGAGATCGCGATCGACCTGGGCGTGGGCGAGGGGCTGAAGATGACGCTGCGCGCGCTCGGCTCGCCACGACTCGTCTACGAGAACGTCGTGCGCGCCAACGGCAGGTTCAGCACCAACGCCCGGATGGACCTGCTCGAGGCGAGCTCGTCGCACGCCCACATCGCCTACGTGGACGTGACCGGCACGCCCTTCCACCCGCTCGACTGCCAATACAACATCGGGATGCTGTCGTGCGTGCCGTGCCTGTTCGGGCTGCCGCTCGCGCGTGTGAGCCATCCCGTGTGCGCCGGCGACGGCGGCGACGCGTGCGTCTACCACGTGAGCTGGGAGCCGGGCGGCTCCTACATGCGTTTCGCGCTCGGGTCGATCCTGGCCGGCGCCGCCGCGCTCGCGACCTCCGGTGTGTTCGATCCCGCCCTGGTCCCCGCCGCCGGCGTGTTCGCCGGCGTGCTCGGGCTGGTGGCCGGCCGTCGCGTGCTCGGCGTCAGGCGCCGCCGCTGGCAGCAGCTCGAGAGCGAGGTGCAGTGGCAGGGCGAGGTCGCGCAGCGGCTGGCGGGCTCGCTCCAGGACATCGTCTCCGAGCTGCGCCTCGAGGACGTGCTGGAGAAGGTCACCTCAAACGCGCGCTCGACGCTCGAGGGCCGCGGGTTCGCGCTCCTCGTGGACGACGGCGACGGCCTGCGCTGCCGCGCCTTCTCGGGAATCCCGGCGCCGGCGACGGGCGCACTGGAGCGCTGGGCGACCGAGACGAGCCGTGTGGCCGACGGCCCCGTGCTGCTGGAGGACCTTGCCCTCGTACCGTCGCTCGCCATGCTCGAGCACGGCTCGCTGTGCACGGCTCCGCTGACCTACCGCGGCGAGTCGCTCGGCGTGCTCGTGGCGCTCTCGGCCACTCCCTTCAGCTTCATGCCGCGCGACGTCGACGTCGTGCAGTCGTTCGCCACCCAGGCGGCCATCGCGCTCTCCAACGCACGCCTGTACGAGGCTCAGCAGGAGCTGGCGTCGCGCGATCCGCTCACCGGCCTCTTGAACCACCGAGAGTTTCACGAGAGCGTGTCGCGCGAGCTCGAGCGCTGCCGCCGCTATGGCGGGCGCCTGAGCGTGGCGCTGTTCGACCTCGACGGCTTCAAGACCGTGAACGACGTCTCGGGCCACGCCGAGGGCGACCGCGTACTCTGCGGCGCCGCGGAGCGGCTCGAAGCCGCCTGCCGCGGATCGGACATGGCGTTCCGCATCGGCGGCGACGAGTTCGCCCTGTTGCTGCCGGAGACCAGCGGTCCGGACGCGGCGAACGTGGCCGCCCGCGCCGCGCGGTGGATCGGCGAGGTGTCGTTCGGCGTGGCCGCATGGCCCGAGGACGGGCCGAGCAAGGACGCCTTCCTCGCCCGCGCGGACGAAAACCTCTACGGCATGAAGCGCGAGCGCTCCCGCGAGCACGCGCCGCGGGCGGACGCGCGGCCGGCCGCCGAGCGCGAGCACCGCCGCCTGGCGCTGGCAAGCGGCCTCTCGGCCCGGCTCGCGCACCTGCTCGAGCCGGAGTCGATCGTGCACGCGACAGTGGAGGAGCTCTGCGAGGCATACGACTGCGAGCTGGCGTTGATCCTCGCCGTCGAGGACGGCGGCGGCCTGCGCCCGGTGGCGGGCCGCGGTCCGCTGCTCAGCCGGATCCCGGCGTTCGAGGACTGGTCGCAATCGCTCGACCGGGGAGTGACCGGCCGCGTGGCGCGCACGGGCGAGCCCGCGCTGATCCACGACACCCGCGCGGACCCCGACTTCGTGGGCGGGCCGCGCCAGGGCGATCCCTGCTCGGAGCTGGCGGTGCCGATCCGCGTGGCCGGCGCCGTATGGGGAGTGCTCAACCTCGAGGCCACCCGCAACGACGCCTTCACCCAGGAGGACCTGCTGCTCGCGGACACGCTGGCCGCGCAGGTTGGCGGCGCGCTACACCGCAGCCGGCTCTTCGAGGAGCTCGAGTCCACGTTCGTGACCACCCTCGGCGTGCTGTCCGACGCGCTCGAGACGAAGGACTCCTACACAGCCGCGCACGCCGACGACGTGGCCGACGTCGCCGTCCGGGTGGGCCGCCGCCTCGGCCTGTGCGAGGAGGACCTGCGGACGCTCCGCTACGGCGCGCTGCTGCACGACATCGGCAAGATCGGCGTGCGCAGCGAGGTGCTGAACAAGCCGGCAGCGCTGACCGCCGAGGAGTTCGAGGAGATGAAGCAGCACACGGTGATCGGCGCGCGGATGCTCGAGCGGATCCCGTTCTTCGCGCCCGTCCGCCCGATCGTGCGCTCCGCACATGAGCGCTGGGACGGCCAGGGCTATCCCGACGGCCTCGCCGGCGAGGGCATCCCGCTGTCGGCCCGCATCGTCTGCGCCTGCGACGCCTTCCATGCGATCACCTCGGAGCGCCCGTACAGCAAGGCGCGGTCAGTCGAGGAGGCCGTGGAGGAGATGCGGCGTTGCTCGGGGACTCAGTTCGATCCGCGTGTGGTTGGGGCGCTGATCGCGGATATTCGTGACTCGTAACTCGTAACTCGTGACTCGTGATTCGGCCGAGTCACGAGTCACGAGTCACGAGCGGCGGCGTACGGTGAGCCCACGGCCTTTCGCGCTCGACCTGCGCCGCCAACGCAATCAGCGTGTCCTCGCCGTTGGCTCGGCCCACCATCTGCACCGCCAGCGGGATTCCGTCGTCGGTCAGGCCGCAGGGGATCGACGCCGCGGGCTGGCCGGTCACGTTCCAGACCTGGTTGAAGGGCACGAACATGCCCACGCCGAGGGTTGTGCGCACGGCATTGCGGCCCTCCCAGCGGCCGGTGTTCACCGGCAGCTTCGCGAGCGCCGGCGTGAGCAGGACGTCGAAGTCGGCGAAGGTCGACCGCTGGAGGCGCTCCGCCAGGGCGTCCGCCCCGGCGCGGGCGCGGGTCACGGCGCTCGACCCGACCAGCCGTCCCGCTGCCGCCATCTGCCTGGTGCGCCGCTCGAGCTGCGAGGGGTCCTCCACCAGCGTGCGCGTGTCGTCGTGGATCCCGCGTAGCCACAGCGGCGTGAAGAGGTGGCGCGTCTCGCCGTAGTCGGGATCGTGGTCCACCACCTCGTGCCCGAGCGCGCGCAGCAGGTCGGCCAGCTCGCGCACCGGCCGCTTCACCGCCTCGCCCACCGGCGTCCCCGGCACGGGCGCCTTGAGGGAGACCGCCACACGGAGCCTTGCCGGCGAGCCGCCGGCGGCGTCCACGAACGACGGCGCCGGCTGGTCGGCCACCGCGTCGAGGAAGACGGCGGCATCCATCACGGTCCGGGTGATCGGGCCGAGCACGCTGAGGCCGAACCAGTGCTCGTCGAACGGCGCCAGCGAGATCCGGCCGCGCTGCGGCTTGATGCCGAACAGGTGGCAGCACGCCGAGGGGATGCGGATCGAACCGCCGCCGTCTGAGCCGAGCGCGCCGGCGGCGAGCCCCGCCGCCACCGCCACCGCCGAGCCCGAGGAGGAGCCGCCCGAGGTGCGGTCGGCGCGCCACGGGTTGCGGGTCACGCCCCAGGCGGCCGATTCCCCGAACGGGAAGATCGCGAGCTCCGGGAGGTGCGTCTTGCCGAGGATCACGGCGCCCGCCGAGCGCAGCCGGCGCACCACCTCGGCGTCGGCGGTGGGCGCCTGGCGCGGCGTGCGCGAGCCGTAGCCGGTCGCTTCGCCGGCGATGTCCACGTTGTCCTTCACGGCGATCGGCACGCCGAGCAGTAGCCGCGTGTCCCCGGCGCGCAAACGGGCGTCCGCCTGGGCCGCCTCGGCCAGCGCGCGCTCCCGGTAGACAGCGCGGAACGCGTTCAGCCGGGGCTCGAGCGCCTCGATGCGTCCCAGGAACCCCTCGGCCAGCTCGACGGCGGAAACACGCCCCTCGCGCAGGAACTCGGCCAGACGGGCGATGCCTGCAAAAGCGAGCTCCGCCTCCATAAGTCGTCGAGCCTAGATCACTCGCTCTAAAGGCGCTCCTGAGGCGGCCGAATACGGGCTCGTAGTCTCCGCCCTCCCTTCCGACCCTCAGGAGCCGCAGTGAATTCCCGACTTACGCGTGCGCTCGTCGTGGGCTCTACCCTCGCGACGATGCTCATCGGTTCCGCGGCCGCCCATGCCGCCCCCGGCATGGAGGTTGGTCTGCAGGACGACGCGGTCTTCCTCTACCAGAACTACTACAGCCGCGACACCGCGCTCGACCAGGCGCGCCAGCTCGGGGTCACGCGCCTGCGCGTGAACGTGCTCTGGGACCGCGTGGCATCCGCTCAGGCCGCTCAGACCACGGTCCCGGCACAGGTGACCTACAACTGGGCTCCGTACGACTCGCTCGTGGACGCCGCCGCGGCCAAGGGAATCAAGGTGCAGCTCTCGATCGCAGGCCCGGCTCCCGCGTGGGCGAACGGCATGCACCGGCACTACCCGCGCGCCGGCGCCTACAAGCCGAACGCCTACCTGTACGGGCTGTTCGCGCGCTCCGTGGCGCAGCACTTCGCGGGCCGCGTCGACCGCTACTCGGTCTGGAACGAGCCGAACTGGAAGGGCTGGCTCGCTCCGCTCAAGACCGGGCCGCAGCAGTACGCCAAGCTGTTCAAGGCGGGCTACACGGGAATCAAGAGCGCCGACCCGAACGCCAAGGTGCTGTTCGGCGAGCTCGCCCCGCAGGAGCGCCGGGGCGCCTCCACGGCTCCGCTGACCTTCATCCAGCAGGCGCTCGGGCGCCGCGGCAAGATCACCGCCGACGGGTTCGCCCACCACCCGTACGCGTTCACGGTCTCCCCGGACTCGACCAAGGGCCGGCCCAACGACGTGACGCTGGGCACGCTCAGCCGCCTGACGGACCTGCTGAAGCAGCTCGCCAAGCAGCACAGGATGCGCACGCCGCAGGGCAGGTCGCTGCCGGTCTACCTGACCGAGTACGGCTACTTCGCCCGCGGGCCGCGCTTCCTCGGCAACGCGCGCCGCAGGGCGTATCTGAAGAAGGGCTTCCAGATGGCTCAGCAGAACCCGGCCGTCCGCGAGCTCGTGCAGTACACGCTCGTGGCGCCGCCCGGCAACGTGATGTGGGACACCAGCCTGATCAGCGCCACCGGCGCTCCCAGCTCG
This sequence comes from Thermoleophilaceae bacterium, assembly GCA_035572055.1. Lineage (GTDB taxonomy): Bacteria > Actinomycetota > Thermoleophilia > Solirubrobacterales > Thermoleophilaceae > JAICJR01. Next base: position 5,900 of record DATNBJ010000337.1, read on the forward strand.
GCCTTCAGCTTGCTGTCGAGCTGGGCGCAGGGTGGCATCGCCAAGGGCATCCTGACGGCCGTTCCGAAGCTCTAGGTTTCGCTTCAGCAGCGCGGCTCGATCAGCCGTGTGACATGAGCTGTCCTGCTTTGACCCCCGTATAGGGAGTCAAAGCAGGACAGTGACGAGCAAATCACACAACCTGAACCCTCCGCGTGTGTCGGCGGCCAAGCCGGCGCGATGGCGCCGCCAACGCCGCGGTCTACAGCGGCGACGTACGCGCGCCGATCCAGTAGCCGATCACGTTGATCACCATGTGCACCGCCGCCACGACGGCGAACACGATCACCGCCTGGGCGACCGACATCGTCCAGAGCGGCAGCAGGAAGAGCCAGGCCACCAGCACGAAGTCGGCCTGATCGAAGATCGAGATCGCGATGCCTAGCGCGTCGCGCCGCTGTGAACCCGGCTGGATGCCGAGCCGGCGCTTGACGAAGCTGTTCGGCAGCTCGCCGACCACCACGGAGAGCCCGAGCAGCAGCCCGTAGACCCATGGCCCCGCGTCCTGGATCCCGTCCGGCAGCTCGTGCCAGTACCAGGGCCACAGCGACAGCAGCCCGGCGGCGACCACCACGCCCGAGGTCATGAACAGCGCGCCGCGCCAGGTCTTGTTGTCGCCGAACAGCCGCCGTCCGCGGAACGTGGCGCCGAAGTCGAGCGGGCGCTTCAAAGGCTTGAAGAGGTCGAAGGTGAGCACGGGCGCGTGCATCACCGCCGCGCCCAGCACCGGCACGAACACCCACAGTGCGCTCATCAGTCGAGCCGCTCCACCAGCCGCAGGCCGCCCTCGAGGATCCCCGGCCCGGTGGCCCGCACCGCCGGCACCACCTCGGCCGTCACGAGGCCGGTCTCGGTGGTCAGCTCGTCCACGATCTCGAACCAGCGGGCGCTGCGCTCGGGGCGGTCCACGATCACGGTGAGCACGGGCACGTGCCGCCGCAGCGACAGCAGCCGGTCGCCGTGCGGACCGTGATCGCCGTGGAAGCCCCACACGCCGCGCAGCGCGGTGGCGCCGCTCGCGCCCTCCGAGCGCAGCCGCCGGATCAGCTCCACGTGCAGCGGATGCCGCCCCTGGCGGGCGTAGCCGCTCGTGTAGACCATGAGCTTCTGCCACAGGCCGAGTCCCTGGGCGTCCTGCGCGGGCAGCTCGCGCGGCATCGCCAGCCGCTCGCCGTCGCGCTTGCACACCCGCACGCGCTCGAGCGTGAGCAGCGGCCGCTCGAGCAGCGCGCCCAGCTCGGGCAGCACGGACGCCATCCGGTCGCCGTCACCCACCGAGATCACCATCAGGGGCACGTCCGCGTTGCGGGCGAAGAAGCGCGCGCGGCGGCGCTCGCCGTGCGAGGTGCCGTCCACGCCGAGCAGCACCGTCGCGCCAGAGATGCCGCGGCGGTGAAGCAGGTCCACCACCGCGAGGAACGCCGGCCGCCCGTTGGCGCGCTCCTGGCGGCCGCAGTACACGGTGAGCTTCGTGGCCTCGTTCGGCAGCCGCGCGGGCCCGATCTGGCCGGTGAGCATGCGGGCGCGCTCCAGGGTCACGAGCCCGTCGCCCGTCATCTCGGTCACCTCGGCGAGCGCATGGCGAATGCGGTCGCGCGAGTCCACCGCCACGGCAACCACGGGCAGGTCCTCCGAGAGCGTGAGCAGCCGCTGGGTCTGCAGCCTCTGCTTCGCGCCGAACCCCTCGGCGCCGCGCAGGAGCACGCTCGTGCGGAACGAGTAGCGGCCGAACAGGTCGAGCAGCGCGTCGGCCAGGAACTGCCCGCGCGCGCGGTCGCGCTCGCCGAAGTAGATCGTGAGCTTGAGGCTTTCCTCGTTCACAGCGCGCCGCCGATCGTCCGCCCGAGCGCGGCGGCGCCGATGCCCAGCGCCAGGCTGAGGACGATGTTCAGCACCGCCCCCCACAGCTCGCCGTCCTCGGCGAGGCGATGGGTCTCGAACATCCAGGTGGAGAAGGTCGTGTACGAGCCGAGCACGGCGGTGCCGGCCAGGAGCAGGGCGTCGCCGTGCAGGGCGAAGCCCGCCAGCAGCCCGAGGACGAACGCTCCGCTCAGGTTCACCACGAGCGTGCCCCACGGGAAGGCGGAACGCGCCCGCTCCGAGATCGCGCCGTCCACCGCGAAGCGCAGCAGCGCGGCGAAGCCGCCGAGCAGCGCCACGCCGGTCCACACCAGCACCCTCACGCGACGATCCTCACCCGCCGCACGACCGCCGTCGCGCCGGCGACCGCCACGAGCCCGGCCACGATGCTCGCCGACGCGTAGCCGGCGGCCAGCCCGATCGCCCCGTGGTCGAGCATGCGCACCAGCTCGAGCTGCATCGTCGAGAACGTGGTGAGCGTCCCGCACAAACCGGTGCCGAGCAGCGGCCGCCGGTAGGACGACAGCGGCAGGCGCTCCTGCAGTCGCGTGGCGAAGTAGCCGAGCATGAAGGTGCCGGCCACGTTGACGATGAACGTGGCCCACGGCCAGGTGGTGGGCGAGTGGGTCAGCCACTCGGCGAGTCCGGCACGGGCCAACGCGCCAACCATTCCGCCCACGAAGATCGCGGCGAGCTCACGTCTGTCCAAACGCGGCATGTGGCGGGCGAGGGTAGCGGTGGACCGGCGCTAGATTGCTCCGCCATGAGTCTCGTCGGGGAGGGAGTCCACCGCTTCGGCACGCGATTCCTCAACTGGTACGTGGTTGAGGACGGAGACCGGCTGACGCTGATCGACGCCGGCCTGCCCGGCTACTGGAAGCAGCTCGATCCCGCGCTCGAGTCGATCGGGCGCACGCGCGGCGACGTCGAGGCCGTGGTGCTCACCCACTCCCACTCGGACCACACCGGCTTCGCCGAGCAGCTGCGCGAGGCCACCGGCGCGCGCGTGCTGATCCACGAGTCCGACGCGGAGCTGGCGCGCCGCGGCCGGCCGACCTCGCCCGAGGCGAGCCCCCTGCCGTACCTGCGCCACCGCAGCGCGCTCCGCTTCATCGCGCACGCCGCGTCGAACGGTTTCGCCAAGCCGATCAAGATCCGCGACCTGGCCACCTTTCGCGACGGCGAGGTGCTGGACGTGCCCGGCCACCCGCGCGCCGTGCTCGCGCCGGGTCACACCTCCGGCATGTGCGCGTTCCTGCTCGAGTCGGACGGCGTGCTGTTCACGGGCGACGAGCTCTGCAACGGCAACCCGTTCACCGGCCGCGACGGCGTTCAGCTCATGCCCCGCTGCACGAACGCGAGCAGCCAGCAGGCGCTCGACTCCCTGAGCCGCCTGGAGAACCTGCAGGCGCAGACCCTGCTGTTCGGCCACGGCGAGCCCTGGAGCGGCAGCCCCGCGGAGGCCGCGCGGTTGGCGCGTGAGGCGGGTATCAGTTGATTCACCCGCCGGACTCCGGGTAGATCGGGCCAACCATGACCGACGGTCCCACCGATCTGTCCAAGCGCTCCTGGTGGGGTGTGCTCAAGCGCACCGGCAAGGAGTTCCAGGACGACAACCTCACCGACTGGGCCGCCTCGCTCACCTACTACAGCGTCCTGTCGATCTTCCCCGCGCTGATTGCGCTCGTGTCGGTCCTGGGCCTGATCGGCCACTCCGCCACGCAGCCGCTGCTAGACAACCTGAACACGCTCGCGCCCGGTCCCGCGCGGGACATCTTCACGAACGCGATCAAGAACATCCAGGACGCCCGCGGGAGCTCGGGGGTCCTGTTCGTCATCGGCATCCTGCTGGCGATCTGGTCGGCCTCGAGCTACATCGGCGCCTTCATGCGGGCCTCGAACGCCATCTACGAGGTGGAGGAGGGGCGTTCGTTCGTCGACAAGCGAGCGGTGCAGCTCGTGGTCACCGTGGTGCTGCTCCTGATGGTCGGTGTGAGCGCCTTCGCCGTGGTTCTGACGGGCGGTGCCGCGAGGCAGGTGGGCAACCTGGTCGGCGTCGGCCACACGGCGGTCCAGATCTGGGACATCGTCAAGTGGCCGGTCGTGGTGCTGATCGTGTCCCTGATGTTCTCGCTCCTCTACTGGGCCTCGCCCAACGTGAAGCAGCCGGGCTTTCGCTGGATCACCCCGGGCGGCGTGGTGGCCGTGGTCGCGTGGGGGATAGCGTCGGCGGCGTTCGCCCTCTACGTGGCGAACTTCAGCTCCTACAACAAGACCTACGGAGCGCTCGGCGGCGTGGTCGCCTTCCTCGTCTGGCTGTGGCTCTCCAACCTGGTGCTGCTCTTCGGCGCCGAGTTGAACGCCGAGCTCGAGCGCGGCCGCGAGCTGGAGGCGGGTCTGCCCGCACACGACGAAATCCTGCTGGAACCGCGGGCTGAAGCCGACTAGCGCCGCAAAAGGCAACTGTCACAAACTTGTTACAAAGTGTTAGCTCGTGTAGGCTCCCCGTACGCGCTGGGAGCCGCCGCCTAGCAGTTTCTCCCGCGCCTGCGGGACCGTCCTTTATGGAGAGAGTGAAGAAGCAGCATGCCCGAGCGATCACGCGATGCCGCGTTGGCGGGCTTCATGCTGCTCACGACCGCAGTCCTGTGTGCGGGAGTGGGTCTTGCGGTAGGAGCGGTGCTCGGCGTCCCGGCGCTGCTCGGCATTCTCGGCCTCTTCATCGGATTCGGGATTGGATTCGCCCTTGTCTACTCACGCTTTAAAGACCTCTGACATGCCGGTGGCGATGCGCGTGCTCAAGAACCTGGACATCGTCCTCCTGGTCTGCGCGCTGCCGATCTTCATCGGCGCCGACCTGCCGATCCTCGGCTGGATCGGCGGCAGTGCCGCCTACGTCGGCCAGCGCGTGATCGGCGAGCTGCTGAACAAGAGCGCCTCGATGGCGGAGGACATGAGCGGCGTGCTCGGCGTCATGGTCGGCGGGACGATCGCCCGCGGCTTCCTCGTCGCGCTCTCCATCTTCGGCGTCGGCATGATCGACAACGACGCGGGCGCCTCCGCCGGCTTCCTCTTCCTCGCCGCCTTCACCGTCTACTTCACGATGGCGCTGGTGCTGCGGCCGCACATGAAGGGCGGTCAGAAGTGAGCAAGCGCCTCATCAAGGTCGTGGGGATCGGCGTCTTCCTCGCCCTCTTCATCGGCCTGTTCGCGATCTTCGGCAGCGAGGGCCAGAACCACGACTACCAGCCGCAGAACGAGTTCAAGCTCGACCCGTGGATCTCGATCCACATCGGCTCGCTCGACCTGAGCATCAACAAGGCGGTGCTCTACATCTTCCTCGCCACCGCCCTGACGGTGTGGGCGATGGTCTACATCGCCAAGCGCATGACCGACCGGCCCAACAACGTGCAGACCGCCGTCGAGTCGGTCTACGACCTCACCTACCGGAACATCACGCGGGGCAACATGGACGAGAGGATGGCCCTGAAGTGGTTCCCGTTCATCGGGACCCTCTTCCTCTGGATCCTCTTCTCGAACCTGCTCGGCTACATCCCACTGCCCACCAACTCGCTCGAGAAGTTCAACATCTTCGGCGCGGAGGTCCCGGGCTTTGCGATCTACGCCGCGACGGCGAACATCTCGATCCCGCTGACGCTCACGCTGATCGTCTGGGTCTCGTACCACATCGAGGGAGTGCGGGCCAAGGGCTTCCGCAGGTACCTGGCGAGCTGGATCCCCGCGGGGGTGCCGCACGCGGCACGGATACCGCTCTTCTTCATCGAGGTGATCTCACACTTCGTCCGGCTCATCTCGCTCACCGTCCGACTCTTCGCCAACATCCTCGCCGGCCACATGCTCATCCTGTTCATGGGCGGCGGGCTCGCCGTGCTGCTCGGCCTGGCGGCGCTCGGCGTGGTCACGGTCCCGCTCGCGGTCGCCTTCTTCCTCTTCGAGGTCATCCTGATCGCGGGCCTGCAGGCATACATCTTCGCCACCCTTACAGCCATCTACCTCGGCGGCGCGGTCGCCGAGTCTCACTGATCGAAGGAGGATCAATGGACCTCACGGCAATTACGTCCGTAATCGCCGCCACCACCAACGTTGGTAAACCGATCGCCCTGGGAGTTGGCGCCGGCCTCGGCACCATCGGCCCTGGCATCGGCGTCGGCTACATCTTCGGCAAGGTGATCGAGTCGGTCACCCGTCAGCCCGAGATGCGCGATGAGATCACCAGCATCCAGTGGCTGGGCTTCGCCCTCACCGAGGCGATCGTGTTCTACGCGTTCGTGTTCGGTCTGATCGCGTTCTTCCTGTCCTAGGCATGGCGCACGGCCTGACAACGGTGGTCGCTGCCGAGAACGGCGGCAACTTCCTCGTCACCCCGAACGTGGGGCTGATGATCTGGACGCTGATCGCGTTCGGCATCGCGCTCTACGTGCTCAAGCGGCTGGCGTTCCCGCGCATCGGCGAGGCGCTCGACAAGCGCCGCACGGCGATCGAGGAGTCGATCGACGCGGCCGAGCGCACTCGCCACGAGGCCGACCAGCTGCTCGAGGAGTACCGCGCGCGGCTGAAGGAGGCCCGCGAGCAGGCCGAGGAGATCGTCGCCCGCTCACGCAAGGCGGCGGAGCGCGTCGAGCAGGACACGATCGCGGAGGCCAAGAAGGAGCGCGAGGAGCTGATGGCTCGCACCCGGCGCGACATCGAGCAGGAGACGCGGCGCGCGATCGAGGAGATCCGCAAGGAGGTCGCGGACCTCACCGTGCTCGCCACGGAGAAGCTCGCGCGCAAGTCGCTCACCGGAGAGGACCAGCGGCGGCTCGTCCAGGAGGCGCTCGACGAGATCGACTTCTCGTCGCTCGCTCCGGCGAACGGAGGCTCGGACTAACCGATGGAAGAGATCGCCGAGGTCTACGCGCGGTCGCTGTTCGAGGTGGCCAAGGAGCACGACGAGCTGGACGAGGTTCACGAGCAGCTCGGCCAGTTCGCCGACGTGCTGGCGGAGAACCGGCAGCTCCAGGTGTTCTTCTTCTCGCCCTACTTCTCATCCGAGGAGAAGAAGGACAACGTGCCCAAGGTGATCGAGGGGGGCAACGAGTACTTCGTACGCTTCCTCCAGGTCCTCGCCGAGAAGCACCGCCTGCCGGTGCTGTTTCGGATCAGGCGCGCGTTCGACGACCTCTGGCGCAAGGAGCAGCACCTGCTCGAGGTGTCGGTGACCAGCGCGGTGGAGCTCGACAAGGAGACGGTCGACGGCATCGGCCAGAAGATCGAGGAGCAGACGGGCCAGCGGGTGGAGCTCACCTCCTCGGTCGACCCCGATCTGATCGGTGGGATCGTCATCCGCGTGGGTAACAAGGTTTTGGACGCGAGCGTGCGCAACAGGCTCGAACGATTCAGGCGCTCGGTGGCACGCGCCGCGTAAGACGAAGAAAGGCGACTTTCGACACATGCAGATCAAGCCCGACGAGATCACCAGCATCCTCAAGAGCCGTATCGAGGGGCTCGACGAGGGCGAGGCGGACCTCTCCGAGGTCGGCACCGTCCTCTCGATCGCAGACGGCATCTCCCGCGTCCACGGACTCGACAACGCCATGTCGCTGGAGCTGCTCGAGCTGCCCCACGGTGTGACCGGCCTGGCGCTCAACCTCGAGTCCGACAACGTCGGCGCCGTGCTGTTCGGCAAGTGGGACAGGATCGAGGAGGGCGACACGGTGAAGCGCACCGGCCGCCTGCTCGAGATCCCGGTCGGCGAGGGCCTGCTCGGCCGCATCGTCGACCCGCTCGGCAACCCGCTCGACGGCAAGGGCGAGGTGCACACGAGCGAGGTGCGCCCGGCCGAGTTCAAGGCGCCCGGCGTGGTGGCGCGTCAGCCGGTCACCGAGCCGATGCAGACCGGCATCAAGGCCATCGACGCGATGATCCCGATCGGCCGCGGCCAGCGCGAGCTGATCATCGGCGACCGCCAGACGGGCAAGACCGCGATCGCGCTCGACACGATCATCAACAACAAGGACAAGGACCTCGTCTGCATCTACGTGGCCATTGGCCAGAAGATGTCGAAGGTCGTCGACGCCGCCCAGGTGCTCGAGGACCACGGAGCGCTCGAGAACACGATCATCGTCGCCGCGCCGGCCGACGAGGCCGCCCCGATCAAGTACATGGCGCCCTACGCCGGCGCCGCGATGGGCGAGTTCTTCCTCTACCAGGGCAGGCACGCCCTGTGTGTCTACGACGACCTGACGAAGCACGCCTACGCGTACCGCCAGATGTCGCTGCTGCTGCGCCGTCCGCCGGGCCGCGAGGCCTACCCGGGCGACGTGTTCTACCTGCACTCGCGACTGCTCGAGCGCGCGGTGAAGCTGAGCGACGAGCTGGGCGGCGGGTCGCTCACAGCGCTGCCCGTGATCGAGACGCAGGCGGGTGACGTGTCGGCCTACATCCCCACGAACGTCATCTCGATCACCGACGGGCAGATCTTCCTCGAGGGCGACCTGTTCCGCTCGGGTGTGCGGCCGGCGATCAACGTGGGCATCTCCGTGTCCCGCGTGGGCGGCAACGCGCAGACCAAGCCGATGAAGAAGGTGGCGGGCAAGCTGCGGCTCGAGCTGTCGCAGTACCGCGACCTCGAGGCGTTCGCCCAGTTCGGCTCGGACCTCGATCCCGAGACGCAGGCGGCGCTGGCGCGCGGCGAGCGGCTCGTCGAGGCGCTCAACCAGACCGAGCTGCGGCCGTGGTCGGTCGAGGACGAGGTCGCGGCCGTGTACTCCGGCACCGGCGGCTACCTCGACCGGATCAAGACCGAGCGCATCGGCGAGTTCCACCAGATGATGCTGGGGGAGCTGCACTCGTCGAACGACGAGCTGATGCAGAAGATCGCGGGCGGCGACTGGGACGACTCCATCGAGGAGGAGCTCGGCAAGGCGATCGAGCAGGCACTGGGCGACTTCGGCCCGGACTTCGACGAAGAGGGTCAGCCTCTCGAGGAGGCCCAGGCCGCCTGAGCAGCAGCTCTAGGGACTAGGGACTAGGAACTTGGCTTCACAAAGAGACATCAAGAGCAAGATCGGCTCGGTGAAGAACATCCAGAAGATCACGCGAGCCATGGAGATGGTGAGCGCGGCGCGGTTGCGGCGGGCCGAGCAGCGGATCGAGCAGCTTCGCCCGTACGCGGACGGCATCCGGAAGATGACCCGTCGCGCCTCCGAGGCCGCCGAGTCGATCCCGCACCTGCCGGTGCTGGTCGAGCACGAGCAGGTGAACAACGTCGGCCTGCTGCTCGTCACGAGCGACCGCGGCCTGGCCGGCGCGTTCAACTCGCAGATCATCAGGGCGGGAATCACCCGCTCGCGGGAGATCGACGCGGACGGCCCGAGCGTGCAGTGGTACGCCACCGGGCGGCGTGGAGTCTCCTCGCTGCAGTTCCGCGGCAACGAGCTCGCCGCCTCCTACACGGGCTTCACGGACAGGCCGGTCTACGCCGACGCCCGCCACATCGCGCACGACCTCACGGCCGCCTACGTCGACGGTGAGCTCGACCGCGTCGAGATCATCTACAACCACTACATCTCCCCGATCTCCCAGACGGTGAGCCACGAGACGCTGCTTCCGCTGCAGCAGGCCGACATCCTGGG
>DATNBJ010000338.1:0-3186 GCA_035572055.1 Thermoleophilaceae bacterium
GCCGTCGGGCAGTCGGGGGGCGGTGCGCACCACCGACGGCTGGCCGCACGGGCACCGGTGCGCGACGTCCAAAACCCCGCGCGGCGGCCTGCCGAGCTGCGCGGCCACGGCGTCGAGATCGGCCTGGGCGACCTTCACGGCGAACCCTCCACGACCTCGCGCCACAGCGTGCGGTACCACAGCGCGCCGCTGCCCGGGCCGGTCGCCGGACCGACCGGGCCGGAGGGCAGCTGCACGACGTAGGGCACCTCGCCCGGCATCACGTACCCCAGCCGGGAGCGGGCCTGCGCCTCCACCTCGGCCGAATCCGACAACCGGGCCTTCTCGGCCGAGAGCGCCGCCACCTCGGCGGTGAGCGCCTCCTGCCGCTGGGTGACGGCGGACAGCTCCTGGCGCTGCGACACGTAGTTGCGCAACGGGACGGCCACCGAGAGCGCGAGCGCGCACACGACGACCGCGAGGATCGCGGCGCGCCGGGTGGAGGACAGGCCGAGCAGCCCCGTCGTCGCCGCGACCACACCGCGCGACCGGCCCCGGGTGAGCTTCGGGTCACGCCGCCGCACCGCGGTGGGGCGCGACGGCCGTCCTCGCTTCGCCTCGGCCATCACCGGCCCGGAACCCGCGTCGGAATGGCCGACCCGCAGCGGCAGATCGTGCGACTCACCATCAGCTGGGGGTGAACCGGGGGAAGGCCAGGTCGCCCGCGTAGCGCGCGGCGTCGCCGAGCCCCTCCTCGATGCGCAGCAGCTGGTTGTACTTGGCGACGCGGTCGGAGCGCGCGGGCGCGCCGGTCTTGATCTGCCCGCACCCGGTGGCGACGGCGAGGTCGGCGATCGTGGTGTCCTCGGTCTCGCCCGAGCGGTGGCTCATCATGCAGCGGTAGCCCGAGGACTGCGCGAGCGTGACGGCGTCGAGGGTCTCCGAGAGCGTGCCGATCTGGTTGACCTTCACCAGGAGCGCGTTGGCGGCGCCGCGGGCGATGCCGTCGTCGAGCCGCTCGGGGTTGGTGACGAACAGGTCGTCGCCCACGATCTGCACCTTCGCGCCGATCGCGTCGGTGAGCGCGACCCAGCCGTCCCAGTCGTCCTCGGCCAGCGGGTCCTCGATCGAGATCAGCGGGTACGCGTTGACCAGCTCCTCGTACACGGCCGTGAGCTCGGCCGCCGAGAGCTTCTTGCCCTCGTAGGAGTAGCCGCCGTCGGCGTAGAACTCGGTGGCGGCGACGTCGAGCGCCAGCGCGATGTCGCGCCCGAGCGTGTACCCGGTCTTCTCCACGGCCTCCGCGATGAGGTCCAGCGCGGCCCGGGTGCCCGCGAGGTCGGGGGCGAAGCCGCCCTCGTCGCCGAGCCCGGTGGCGAGCTTCTTCGCCTTCAGCACGGACTTGAGCGCGTGGTAGACCTCGGCGCCCCAGCGCAGCGCCTCCTTGAACGAGTCGGCGCCCACCGGAGCGATCATGAACTCCTGCACGTCGACCGAGGTGTCGGCGTGCGCGCCGCCGTTGATGATGTTCATCATCGGCACCGGGAGCACGTGCGCGTTGGGGCCGCCGACGTAGCGGAACAGCTCCAGCCCGGACGACTCCGCCGCCGCCTTCGCCACCGCGAGCGACACGCCCAGCAGCGCGTTGGCACCGAGCCGCGACTTGGCCGGGGTGCCGTCGAGGTCGACGAGGCGCTGGTCGACGAGGCGCTGGTCGACCGCCTCCATGCCCACCAGCTCGGGCCCGATCTCGTCCAGCACCGCCGAGACGGCCTTCTCCACGCCCTTGCCGCCGAAGCGCAGCGGGTCGCCGTCGCGCAGCTCGTGCGCCTCGTGCTCACCCGTGGACGCGCCCGACGGCACGGCCGCGCGGGCGAGTGTGCCGTCGTCGAGCGCCACCTCGACCTCGACCGTCGGGTTGCCCCGCGAGTCGAGGATCTCGCGTGCTCCGACCTGCTCGATGACCGCCACCACTGCTCCGTCCCACGAATTCCTTCGGTCCGGGTCGTCAGCCTAATGGCCCGCCACCCCGCAGCCCGGGAGGATGTCAAGCCTCGCGGTTCGTGGCGGATGCCCTTACCGTGGGACGACCATGACGAGCACGCCCGACAGCCTCTTCGAGTCCTTCCGCCGCGCCGAGATGCTCGTCGCGAGCAGCAGGCCGCTGGACGCGCTCCAGGCGTTGCTCCCGGTGCTCGCCGACCGGCCCGACAGCGTCTCGGTGCTGCTGCTCGCGGGCCGGGCCTACCTCAACTCCGCCCAGCTCGCGCGGGCCGAAGAGGCGTTCACCAAGGTGTTGGAGCTCGACCCGGCCGATCACTACGCCCGGTTCGCGTTGGGCAAGGCGCTGCAGCGGCAGGGCCGCCTGGCCGAGGCGCACGCCCAGTACAAGATGGCCGCCGCCATGGATCCGCGGCCGGAGTACCAGGAAGCGCTCGGCGAAGTGCGGGCGCGGATGGCGCTAGGCGGGTCCTGAACGGTTCCGGCCGCTCAGGGCGCTCCTTTGGCCCGAGGGATAGGTCACCCTTCCCTCGGCTAACCGCGAAGGGCTAGCCTGCCCAGCGAACAAGCAAGGCTGGCCTAAGGAGACGCCGTGCTGGGCAACTTCCTGATCGGCTTGCGAGAGGGCCTCGAAGCCGCGCTGGTCGTCAGCATCCTCGTGGCGTTCCTCGTGCGCACCGACCGGCGCCACGTGCTGCCCAAGGTGTGGCTCGGCGTCGGGATCGCCGTGGCGATCAGCGTGGGCGTCACCCTGGTGCTCGCGCTCACCCAGCAGGCGCTCACGTTCGAGGCGCAGGAGGCGCTCGGCGGTTCGCTGTCGATCATCGCTGTCGGCTTCGTCACATGGATGATCTTCTGGATGCGGCGCACCGCGCGCACCATCTCGGCCGATCTGCGCGGCAAGCTCGAAGACGCGATCAAGATGGGTTCGACGGCCGTCGTCGTCATGGCCGCGCTGGCCGTCGGTCGCGAGGGCCTCGAGACCGCGCTGTTCTTCTTCACCGCGGCACAGGCGGCGGGCGAGACCACCCAGCCGCTCATCGGCTTCCTCCTCGGCATCGCCGTCGCGGTCGTGCTGGCCTACCTGCTCTACCGCGGCGCCGTGAAGATCAACCTCGGCCGCTTCTTCATGGTCACCGGAGCGCTGCTCATCTTCGTGGCGGCGGGCATCCTGGCCTACGGCGTGCACGACCTGCAGGAGGCGGG
>DATNBJ010000339.1:0-13393 GCA_035572055.1 Thermoleophilaceae bacterium
CATCCGGTACGGACCGAGCGGCCGCACGTCCTGCTCGACGGCCTCGGGCGTCGCTACCTCTTGAGCAGGTGGACGTCGACGAGGAACGAGCGCGTGGCGGCGACCTCCACCCCGCGCTGCTGGCGGCGCTTGCGCCCGCGGACGGGCACCGGCGTGCGCCTGTCGCGGCGGATCAGCCGCACGAGCACCCAGGTGGCCACGCCCACCACGAACCCGCCCGCGGCGGCGATGACCGGCGCCGGCAGATCCGCCAGGCGCGAGCGCACGAGCGGGGCAGGCTGAACCTCGACCGGACGGGCCTCGGGAATCGAGACCGGCACCGGCAGGTGCCTGACCTCTCCCTCCTGCGGCATGTCGGCGGGCTCGGGCATGAGTCGAGCGAGTCTACTGCTCTGTCGGACGCTGTCCGCTCAGAGGCTTCTCGTACACGCGGTAGCGCTTCACGATCCGGCCGTTCATCGCCTCCATCCCCCGGTTCATGGCGGTGTTGGTCTCGAGGATCCAGCCCATCTCGCCCCACTTCTGAGGGGTGCGGGCCGCCGAGTTGAAGTGCTCGACGTAGAACTTCGCGGCCACGCCGGTGTGCTGGTACTCGGGCTTCACACCGAGCGCGAACACCCGCACGGAGTCGATCTCCTTCCGCGCACGCAGGAAGTGGACCCAGCCGAACGGCAGCAGGCGGCCGTTCACCCGGCGAAGGATCTGGTTGTAGTCGGGAATCGTCAGCGCCGCCCCGACCACCTCCTCGCCCTTCTCCGCCACCCACGCCCAGTTCTCGTCGAGGATCGGCTTGAGCTCCCTGGCGTAGAGCTCGAGCTCGGAATCGGTGAGCGGCACGAACGCCCAGTTCTTCTCCCAGGCCGCGTTGTAGACGTCCATGAACGCGCGCACCTCGTGGTGGAAATGGTGCTTGTCCATCGGTCGCACGTGCACCCCGTGTTCGGGCTCGACCTTCTCGGCCAGCTCGAACAGGACCGGCAGCATCTTTTCCCGGTCGCTGATGTGGAGCTCCCACTTGAGGAGGTCCATCGCCTTCCCCAGGCCGTAGGAGTCGATCATCGCGGCGTAGTAGGGGTGGTGCCAGTTCTCGAGGATCTGGGGGCGGCGCTCGAACCCCTCCACGAGGAGGCCGCACTCGTGGTTGGTCGTGAAGTCCATCGGGCCGACCATGTTGTCCTTGCCCCGCGCGCGCAACCAGGCCTCAGCGGCGGCGAGCAGCTCGTTCGCCGTGTCGAAGTTCTCCTCGGACTCGAAGAAGCCGAACTGCCCCCAGTTCGTGCCGTGGAACTCGTTCAGGCGATGGTCGACGTGGGCGCTGATCCGGCCGACCGGCTCGCCTTCCCGCCAGGCGAGGAAATACTCCGCCTCGGCATGCTGGAAGAAGGGGTTCCGGTCGCGATCCAGGTGCCGCTTGCGCGCCGAGATCAGAGGCGGGACCCAGTGTGGCTCGTTACGATAAAGGCGCCAGGGGAGCTTGATGAAGCGCATCAGTTCGCGCCTCGAGCGCACTGGCCGGACCTCCACGGACACGGCGCGGGACCTTAACGAATGCCCACTGCTATCGATCTGTTTGAAAAGGCACGAACTCACGAGCGCCTGGAGCAGCTCCGGGCGGCTCGCGAGCAGGACCTTCTGCCCTATTTCCGCCTGCTGACGGGGCCCGCCGGCCCGGTCGTGCAGATGGAGGGCGCCGAGCGCGTGATGCTCGGATCGAACAACTACCTGGGCCTGACCGGTGACCCGCGCGTGAAGGAGGCGGCCCGCGAGGCGCTCGACACCTACGGCACCGGCCTCACCGGCTCGCGCTTCCTGAACGGCACAACGCCGCTCCACCTGGAGCTCGAGCGCGAGATCGCCGAGTGGATGGGAACCGAGGACGCGATCGTCTTCACCACCGGCTACCAGGCGAACGTCGGCGCGCTGAGCACGCTGCTCTCGCCGGGCGACACCGTGATCTGCGACAGCGGCGACCACGCCTCGATCATGGACGGCGTCGCGATGTCCCGAGCCAAGGTCCGCCCCTTCCGCCACAACCGGCTCGACAAGCTCGACGAGATGCTCGAGCGCGCGGTGGGCGACGGCGGCGGGATCCTCGTGGTGGTCGACGGCGTCTACTCGATGGAGGGCGACGTCTGCGATCTGCCCCACGTGGTCGAGGCCTGCCGCAAGCACGGCGCCCGGCTGATGGTGGACGAGGCCCACGGCGTCGGCGTGCTCGGCGCCCGCGGCGCCGGCGCCTGCGAGGCGTTCGGGGTCGAGGAGCTCGTGGACCTTCGCATGGGGACCTTCTCCAAGTCGCTCGCGAGCTGCGGCGGCTTCATCGCCGGACCCGCCGACGTGGTCGAGTTCCTGCGCATCCAGTCCCGCGCGTTCATGTTCACCGCCTCGTCGGTGCCGGCAGCGATCGGCGCGGCGCTGGCGGCGGTGCGAATCTGCCGCTCGTCCGAGGGGCCCGAGCTGTTCGCCCGCGTTCTGGAAAACGCCCGCTACCTGAACCGCGGCCTGAACTCGCTGGGCTTCAGCGTGGTGGAGCCGACGCGCCTGGCGGACGGCACGGACCTCTTCACCTCGGTGGTCCCGGTCCTCGTGGGCGACGACTGGCAGGCGGCGCTGTTCTGGAAGGCGCTCTACGACTCCGGTGTGTACACGAACGTGGCGCTGTACCCGGCGGTGCCGCGCGGCCGGGCGCTGCTGCGCACCAGTGTGATGGCGACGCATGAGAAGGAGCACCTCGATCGCGCGCTCGGCGTTTTCGAGCGGGTTGGGAAGCAGGCCGGGCTCATCTCGTAGTGCCTAGTGCCTAGTGCCTAGTCCCTAGTCCCTAGTCCCTAGAGGTGTGGGGCGAAAACGGGCCGGCGGTCCCTTTGTAAGTGCGTGCGCGCGTGAAACCTGAATGGGCTCATCGAAGCTCTGACGAGCGGCCGCATCAACCGCCTCTAGGGACTAGGGACTAGGGACTAGGGACTAGGGACTAGGCACTTACAATGTATGAACCTTGAACAAGTTCGTCCCACCCGAATGGCCGGCGGGAAGGCCGGCCGTGATCCCGATCCTCTCGCCCGGCTTCGCCACCCCGTGCCTCCGGGCCGCTTCGGCGCACTCCTCCAGCAGCTCGGTCGTCGCGGTCGGCTCCTCGTTCAGCTCGGATCGGACGCCCCAGAGCAGCGACAGGCGGCGCACCACGTCGATGCGTGGGGACAGGGCGAGAATCGGGACCGGCGGGCGGTGCGCGGAGATCAGGGCGGCCGTGCGGCCCGTGATCGTCGGGACGACGATCGCCTTCAGCCCGAGCTGATAGACCGCGCCGACAGCGCCGAAGGCGATCGTGGCCGACTCGTCGCCGTCCGCGGTGCCGCGCTCGGTGAGCCAGCGCGCGTACGGGAGCTCCTGCTCGGTGGTCTCGGCGATCGAGGCCATCATCGCCACCGCCTCCACCGGGTAGCGGCCCACTGCGGTCTCCTGGGAGAGCATCACCGCGTCGGTGCCGTCGAAGATCGCGTTGGCCACGTCGGTGACCTCCGCCCGGGTGGGCCGGCTCGAGTTGACCATCGACTCGAGCATCTGGGTGGCGGTGATCGCCGGCTTGGCGTGCTGGCCCGCCAGCGCCAGCAGGCGCTTCTGCACGAGCGGGACCTCCTCGATCCGCAGCTCGATGCCGAGGTCGCCGCGCGCCACCATGATTCCCTCGGCCGCGCGGATGATCTCCTCGGCGTTGGCGGCCGCCTGGGGCTTCTCGATCTTCGCCAGCACCGGGATGTCGCGGCCGTGGGCCCGAAGCCGCTCGTGGACCGGATCCAGGTCCTCGCGACGGCGGACGAACGACAGCGCGAGCAGGTCGACGCCCATCTCCACACCGGCGTCGATCAGGAGCAGGTCGTCCTCACTGACCGCCGGCAGCGACGTGGTGACGTTCGGCAGGTTCAGCCCCTGGCGTGACGCCAGCGAGCCGCCCACCTCCACGTCGGTGACCACCTCGCCGTCGCTCACCTCGTCGACGCGCAAGCGAATTGCACCATCCGCTAGATAGGCGATGTCGCCGGGCTGCATGATCTCGGCGAGCCCCGCCCAGGCCACCTGCAGCCGCTCGGGCGTGCCCTCGATCGCCTCGGGCGTGAGCACCACGCGGGAGCCCGTGCCGAGCTCGATCAGCCCGTCCTCGACCGGCCCGATGCGCAGCTTCGGACCCGGCACGTCCTGGAGGACGGCGATCTCGCGGCCCGCGCGCTGGGCCGCCTCGCGGAGCATCCCCACGGTGACCGCGTGCTCCTCCGGACTCTCATGGGCGAAGTTCAGACGGGCCACGTCCATGCCCGCGCGGATCATCCGCTCGAGCGTGTCGAGGTCGCGGGAGGCCGGGCCGATGGTTGCAACGATCTTCGTCGAGCGCATGGTGCGTCTCCCTGATTCTGTCAGCCGAGTGGTCGGGACCCTTGTCCAGTTTTGGACAAGTGAGCGACGTGTCCGAAAAGGCCGCTCTTAGCGGGTGGGCCGACCGCGGGGTGGTTGACCGCAGCGGCGGAGACATCGTAGGTTTCCCCGGTCGGTCACGACCTGCGGCCGGTTGGGTGTGAGGGAATCGCTCGGGGCCTCGTCCAGGGCCCCCCTTCAGTCCGAGGGCAGGCCGCTTGGTCGTGTGAACTCAATAGACGGTTGCGGGGAGGTTTCATGGGCGACACTGTTGCCACGGTCGACGCTGCGCCACAGCATTTGCGCGCGCTCGAGCACGCGAACAAGGTGCGGCTTGCGCGAGCACAGCTGAAGCGTCAAATCGCGGAGCAGGAACTCAGTGTCGTGGAGGTGATCCTTAACTGCCCTTGGGAGGCGGCGAGCATGTCCGTCAGCGACCTTCTGATGAGTCAGAGGCGCTGGGGCAGGGCTCGTTGCAGGCGCCTCCTGGTCTCACTCGGCATTACGGAGAACAAGCAGATCGGTACGTTCACAGAACGTCAGCGCGCCGCCCTCGCCGCGGTCCTGTCGGCCAAGACCGGCACGACGCGCCCCGAGGGGGGTGCACCGGCGCAGATCGACCGGGAGCGCCGATTCGAGAGGGTCGGCTCGCACTCCACCAGTCGCGCCGCCGTATTGGCGGGATAGCCGCGACTCCCGGCGCCCGGCTGTGGGCCCAGCGCGAGGCGTCGCTTACTCCGGCCGAGCCCCTTCACTAGTTTGCTCAGAGAGAGCGGTGCGGGGCTCGGCCCGGAGAAGGTTTCCTGAGTAGTACACGCACCTAACGGAAGCCGACTCCGCCGGAGCGCTTCTTGAACGCCTGCCTCAAGAGGTGGAAGCAGACTCCGAACACCGCTATCCCGGCGCCCAGCACGATCCAGATGGCGATCGGGTGAGCCACCAGCACCAGCACCACCATCGTGACGATCGCGGCCGCGGTGGCGAGCATCGTGCTGTGCGACTTGAAGCCCGCGAAGTGCTCGCGGATCACGAGCTCGAGCCCGCCCAGCGAGCCGAGCGCGGCGCCGCCGGCCAGCAGCGTGCGGCTGCGATCGCCGTGGAAGAAGAATGCGGAGATCAGGCAGACGATCGCCAGGAACACCACGATCTCCGTGAGCGGGAACGACCCCCACGGGGCGGGCGGCCGGTCGTCGCGGCGGGTGCGGTCGCGGCGCGAGGTCTCCGGCGCGGCGGCCGCCTCGGCGCGACGGCGGCGTGCCGCGTCGCGCTCCGCGCGCGTGCTGGCGCCCGCGCGAGGCTCGCCGTCGGTCAGGCGCTTGCGGCTGCGTTTACCCAAGGTGTGGGGTGTGGGGTCTGGGGTGTGGGAAACGACACAGGGTCCGGGCTTCTCCCACACCCGACACCCCACACCCTCGAATCACCGGGCCGCGGCGGACTGCCCGCGACCCTTCGCTAACGGACAGCCCGACGAGATGACGACGCGCCACCAGCCCACCAGCATGCCGATCAGCCCGTAGCGCGGACGGACGTGCCAGTGCTTGCAGCCGGGCTCCCCGATCTCGGCGTTCGAGATCCGCTCCCAGCGATGCTCCTCGGGCTCGAGCAGCATCTCCTCGACCAGGCAGCGCTTCTGCTCCTCCTGCCAGGTGCGCTCGGACAGCGTGCTGCGGTTGTCCTGAAGCCGCTCCGCCAGCTCGTCGCGCACGCGCTCGAGCTCGCCGAGCGACAGCAGCCTCGGGCCGCCGCGCGAGCCGACGCCCCACTCGAAGCCCGTGCGCGGGAACGCCGTGCAGAAGAGCTGGGCGAGCTCGCCCTCGAGCTTCGCGATCTGATCGAGCAGGGAACGACGTGCCGCGCGCTCGTCGGCAGGCGCTAGGACAGGTTCCAGTAACTGAAGCGCCACGCGTCTCCCCTGGGGGAAGAGCGTACCACCGGGTCATGCGCCCGCGCCGAGGGTCTCCGTGACGGTCCAGAGCGCCTCCTCCACGCTCACATCCGGCACCCCCTTGACCTGAACGGCGGCGAGCAGCATCCGCTCGGTGGCCGGGGTGACCCCGCGATCCGGGTTGGGTTCGCCGAACAGCACCGACAGCGGGCCGGCCTCGTCGGCGGTGACGATCTCTCCCCCGCGCAGGGGATACGGAGCCTGCTCGCCGGCCTGAGCCACGCGCAGGCCCACCTCGCCCTGCACGCGATCGCGGTCGAACGCGAGCACCGGCACGCCCGTCTCCACGGTGGCGATCAGCAGCGCGTCGTCCAGCAGGTTGGTGCTCTGGAAGGCGCCGGCGCGCATCCGCTCGAGCGCGGCGGCCTCCACCGGAGTGCGCCGTTCGTCCGGGTCGATCCCGATCTGGCGGAAGAACACGCGGTACGCCCAGGGCACGGCCTGCTGCCGGACCTGCACGGCCTTGCCACCGGTGAAGCGGTTGCTCATCTCGCGCAGCCGCTCCTTCACGGGCGGAGGCGTCTTGCCGGGACGCGCCTCCATGCTGACCTGCAGCAGCGCCAGATCCGGGAACTCCGCCGCCAGGTCCGCGCCGATCCAGCCGCGGCTCAGCTCGAGCTCGAAGCTCACGTGCCGCCGATGGCCCGCAGCTCGTTCGCGATCTGCGGCTCGGTCATGGGCCGGATCGTGCTGAAGGCGACCTGTCCGCCGGGCTTGGCGAACACGGTCGTGGGACAGATCGCCACGCGGTAGAGGTTGAAGATCGCGAGGTCGGGATCGACCGCCACCGGGAAGGTCCAGCCGTGGCGCTTCACCAGGGCCGCCACCTCGGGCCGCTTCTTGCCGCTGACCACCGCGGCGAACTGGGCGGACGGATAGCGGGCCGCGAGCCGCTGGAACAGGTCGAGCTGGTTCTCGCATCTCGCCACACCCGGGACGATCACGCTGAGCACCAACGGCTTCTGGCTCAGCGTGCAGGAGGTGATGCTGCCCGCCAGGCGTACCTGGCACGCGGGCTGGGCCCCGGCGCGCTTCGACTGGGCGGCGGTCTGCTTCACGTTCGCCACGCCGTTCAGCTGCCCGGTGGCGAGTGGCGCCGCGAACGCCGGCAGCGTCTCCCCCACCTTCAGTCCGCGCAGACCACCGCCGCTGTGGCGCAGCGCGTTGATGCCGGCGATGGCCACCACGATCACGAACGCCACGCCGACCACCCACATGTAGCGGCCCGCCGGCCGGGGCGGCGGCCCCGCCGGCTTGCTCTGACGCTCCTCCTCGAAGGCGATCTCGTCGAGCTCGGCCAGCCGCTCCGCGGTGGAGCGTGGGTCGGACGGCCCGAGGTCGCCGAAGCGGTCCTCAGGCACGACTGCGCCGCAGGCGGGAGAGGCTGGGCCGCGGGAGCTTGGGACGGCGGAGCTGCGGCCGCTTCAGCCGGAACGGGCCACGCTCCTCGGACCACACGAGCGCGGCCGGGAGCACCACCATCACGCCGAGCAGCGACACGGTGAGATCCACCACCGTGACGATGCCGAAGTCGCGCAGCATCCGGATGTCGGAGGCGATCAGCGCGGCGAAGCCCGCGATGGCGGTGATGCCCGAGGCCATCACGGCCGCGCCGGTGGACGCATAGGTGCGGCGCAGGGCGGCCGCGGCGCTCCCGACGAGCTCCCGCTCCTCCCGGTAGCGCGCCGACAGGAGCACGCTGAACTCGGTGGAGATCGCGATCACGAGCGCGCCGAGCGCCGCGGACATCGGGTTCAGCGGGATTCGCAGCACGAACAGCACGAGGGCCGACCAGCCGGTGGCGAACGCGATCGGTATCAGCGGCACCGCCGCGTGGCGGAAGCGCCGCCGCACCGCCAGCAGGACGAGGAACACCGCCAGCAGCCCGAGCAGCAGCGTGAAGGCGCGCCGGCTGGTCGACGAGAGCTGATGGTTCGCCTCGGCAGCCAGCACCGGAAGGCCGACCACGTCAGCGGTCACGCCCGGCGGCGGGTTGAGCCGGCGCTTGATGTCGTCGATCACCTTCTTCTGGTGGTCGAGCGACATCAGCCGGATGCCGAAGGCCATGTTCGCGACCTTGTGGTCGGGCGAGATCACGCCCTGTGAGAAGTAGGTGGGCACCTCGGTGAGGAACGCCTGGATCGTCTGCCGCGTGATGCCCGTGTTCGAGCTCGAGAACAGGTCGGGGAGCGAGAACGCCGGGCACAGCTCCGGCGGGTTCTTCGCGGTCAGGCAGGTCTCACCGCTCTTGTAGCCATGTGCCGCGAGCACGGAGCCCTGGAACTTCGACATCCAGGTGACCACGCTCGGGTCGGTGAGGTCCTTCGCGCGGACCATCACGTCGATCTCGCCGGAGAGGCCTGTGGCGTCCTGGAGCGTGTTCACGTCCTTCAGCGCCTGCATGTTCTGGGGCACGAGCTGGCGGACGTCCGAGATGACCTTCGTCTGCGTGTCGGCGACCCAGCCGAGCGCCGCCAGCGCCAGGCCGATGCCGAGCACCGCCCGCGGCTTCTCCAGAGCGGCGCTGAAGGCGCCGGCGGCCGCGCGGCGGACGAACCGCCACGGCCGCGTGCCGCCCAGCCGGCGGATGAGGCCGCTCACGCGGGGCAGCAGCGGCGGCACGTCCTCGGGACGGGTGCGCGGCCGCCCGAACCGCACAAGCGCCGCGAAGCCCGCGGTGAGCGCGACTGCGAACGCGAGCACGATGCCGAGCACCAGCACGCCGCCGAAGCCCCGCACCATCGGCACGGGCGACAGCAGCAGGACGAGGAAGCCCACGGATGTGGCCAGCCCCGCCGTGGCGATCGTTGGCCCGCCGAGCGCCGCCGCCGTGGGCGCCGCCTGCGCGGGCGCCAGCCCCGTTCTGCTCGCCTCCTCGAAGCGCGCGTGGAACTGGATGGCGTAGTCCACCGCCAGACCGATCAGCACCGGCAGCGCGGCCACCGAGGCCATCGTCAGGTTGCCGCCCACCAGCGCCACCGCGCCGAACGCCAGGCCGGCGGCGGCGAGCGCCAGCGCGAGGGGCAGCATCCGCAGCCGTGCGCGGAACACGAGGGCCAGCACCGCGGCCATCACCAGCAGCACCGCGCCGAGCAGGATGAAGATCGCGTGCTGCACCTGCCGCGCCAGCGCGTCGGCCACCACGGGCACGCCGCTGACCACGTAGCGCTGGCCGCCCGCCAGCCTGAAGGCCTTCTCCTGCGTGGCCTTCTCCACCAGCGAGATCGCGTGGCGGCGCTGCGCGTCTGTCAGGTCCGGCTTGAGCCGCACCTGGATCAGCGCGGCGTCGGGACTCGGGGCGATGAACGCGAACTTGGCCTTCGGCACGTTCACGCCCTTGGTCGGGTCGAACATGAGCTGCGACACGAACTCGGTGTTGTCGAGCGACGGCGTGGACGTCAGCCCGTACTGGATCGCGAGCGTGAACGCCTGGCGCAGGAACTGGTTCAGCGCGAGCTGCCCCGCCGCCTGGGCGAGCTGGTCCTGCTGCGACTTCGGCAGGCCCTTCGCCTTCGCGAGCTGGCGTGCGGCGTTCTCGGCCTGCTGGACCTTCTGTCGCGCCGCGGAGCTCTGATCGACGATGCCCTGGTTGATCCGCTCGGCGGCGGTGTTGATGAACGTGCCGGGCCCGTAGACCACCTTCACCGGCTTCGTGGTCGCCAGCCCGGTGCACTCGGGCGGCAGGCGGTCGCGGCCGATCGCAACGACCTTGCCGCTCTGATCGAGCGCGCTCTTCGCCGGCACGTTGCCGGACAGGCAGCCCTCGAGCTTCACGACCGTGGCCAGGTCCGAGGTGAGCAGCGTGCGCTCCAGATCGCCCTTGATCAGCACGACGACGGCGTCGTCGCCGAACGACTTCTTGAACGCCTCCGTGGCCTTGAACGACGACGACGACCGGTTCACGAGCGTGTCGGTGGACGCGCTCGGCTCGAGCCGCAGCGCGAAGACGGCGCCGCCGACAGCGAGCAACCCCACCACGGCAAGTACCAGCACGGGTCGACGCGCCACCGCGCGGACAGCGCGTGCGAAGAACTCACCCCTCAGCACAAGGAGAGCTTAAGGCGCGGAGCCTGGCGCAGGGCTCAGTCCCTAGTCGCTAGTCCCTAGAGCTTTTGTCCACAGTTCTAGGGACTAGGGACTAGGCGCGGCCTACGGCCGCGCCCGATTCACATGCGGATACGTGCCCGGCTGCCCCAAAATACTCCCGAGCGGCGCCGCGACCTTGCAGGCCGGGTGCGGAAGCTGCGAGGCCGGCATGTTCTGGTAGACGAACTGCTGGATCAGGTCGAAGGTCGACTGGGACAGCAGCGGCGTGGGCGGCCCGACGCCGGGGTTGTTCGGATCCTGGGTGTTGACCACCTGCGGAATCGGGTTGTTCGTGCACATCGCGCTGTTGAAGACCTCGAGCCCGGTGGCGAGCTTGGTGAAGGCGAGGGGCGCGGTGTACGGGTTCGAGCGGTTGCTGCCGATCCGCTCGGGGTAGGCCGCCATGCTCTCGAGCTGCACCGGGTTGGTCGTGCGCAGGTAGTGGGCGCGCGGGCCGGCCGGCTTGTTCGAGTCGATCGCGAAGGTCGCCTGAGTAGCCGCGCTCGAGTTGGCGAAGAAGGCGGTGATCTCGTGCTTGTAGAGGCCGAGCCAGTCGATGATCGGATTGAAGTCGCGCAGGAACGGATCGACCTGGGCGAGCACCGGCCGCGTCTCGTCGAGGAAGTCGCTCACGGCCGGGAGGCCCTTCTTCGAGACCTTCACCAGCGGGTCGAGGTTCTCGAACAGGCCCTTCAGGTTCGGCGCGAGCTTCGCGGCCGTGATCAGGGTCGGCGAGAGCTGGCGCGCCGCGGGCCGCAGCTGGTCGATCAGCGGGTTGGTGTTGTTGGCGAACTGCGTGAGCCGCACCGAGATCGCGCGTGACTCGTCCTCGAAGGCCGGGAACGCGCGGAACGCCGCGGCGAGCTGCTGGTTGCGCTGCGCGGTGGTCTGGAACACGCGGTTCGAGTTCGTGATCAGCTCGGAGAGCTGGTGGTCGCGCGCAGTCAGCGCGTTGAACACGGTGGCGGTGTTGCGCACCAGGGAGCGCGTGTTCGCGCTCTGGTTGTTCAGCACCTGAAGGACCTTGTCCGTGTTCTCCGCGAACGGCGTGAGGTTGCCGAGCGCGTCGTTCAGGTTCTGGCCGCTGTCGCCCAGCGCCACGCCCTGCTGCTGCATCCAGGTCTGGAACGCCTTCCGCGTGGTCGGGTCGAACGTGCGGAAGATCTCGTCGAGCTGGACGGTCTGCGCCACCTGGCCGTTCGCCAGCGTGCCGCCGTCGAAGATCGTGTTGCTGTCGTTCGGGCCCCTCGTGCCGGGACTCAGCTCCACATAGGTCTCGCCGAGCAGCGTCTTCTGGCGCAGGATCGCGTGCGTGTCCTTCGGGATCGGCGCGTACTTGTGGTTGACCTCGAGGGTGACCTGGGTGAGCGGCTTCACCCGGCCGTTCACAACGATCACCTGCTTCTTGATCACCTTGCCCACGTTCACACCGGAGATGCGGACGTCGGCCTGGTCGGCCAGCGTGGTGGCCTCGGGGAAGTTGACCTTCACGCGATAGCCCTTCGCGCGCAGCGGCACGGCCCCACCGAAGGTGATCCAGAGATAGAGCAGGATCGCCACGCAGGAGAAGGCGAAGCCCACCATGATCAGGAGTCGTCCGAGGCTTGGTGCTTGCTTGACCATCAGTGAGTCTTCGCGCAGGCGGTCGCGGGTGTCGGGGCGTTCAGCAGGTCGAGGATCACGCCGAGCTGCGGGTTGGCGATCTGCAGCGCCTTCACCACGCCGAGGCTCGTGCAGTCGGTCATGAAGATGCCGCGGCGCAGCGGGCCGTTGGCGTCAGCGGTGCTGAACAGGTTCGCGCCGGCGTGGTTGATCCAGGAGAGCCAGAACAGGTAGCCCTCCTCCGGCCCCGGCGGGTTGTAGGTCAGCTCGTTGAAGAGGGTGTTCAGGAAGCTCGTGGTGTTCGTCAGATGCGGGCCGGCCTGGTTGAGCTGCTTCGCCGCCAGCCGCAGCTGGTGCACCGTCGGCTGAGCCTCGACCGCGAACGGCCGCAGCTGGTTCTGGATCACCGGCGTGGTGTCCCTCAGGAACGGGCGCGTGGCCTTCAGCGACGGGCCGAGGGCGCGCGCGCCCGGACGCAGGGACTGGAACGTCGGGCCGAGCACCTTCGCGAGGTCGCTGGTCTTCCCGAGTGTGCTGTTCGCGGTCGACAGCGTGCCCGGGAGAAGCTGGAGCGTCTCCTCGAGCTTCTGGTCCTCGGCCGCGATCGCCTGGAAGTTGGCGTTCGAGGAGTCGACGAACTGGGAGAGCTGAGCGTCACGCTGGCCCAGCGCGTTGGTGAGCAGCTGGAAGTTGTGGATCACGTGCTGCAGGTTCTTGCGCCGCTGCGAGAGCAGGCTCGTGATCTCGGCGCCGTAGCGCGCGGTCGGCTCGAAGCGCTTGAACGTGGCGCGCAGGTCGCGCGACGCCTGGTCGGTGCCGAGCGCCTGGCCGCCCGCGCCGAGCAGGATCTGGAGGTAGGAGCGGCTGTCCGAGTCGAGGCTCGACAGGATCTCGTCGAGGTTCACGTCGGGCAGGGTGTTCGACACCGGCAGCGTGCTGCCGTCGGCCACCGGGCCGGCCGACTTGTTGCCCGGGTCCATCTCGATGTACATGTCCTTCAGGCCGGTCTTGGGCCGCAGGAGCAGCGTGGCGTCGTGGTAGATCGGCTTGTACTTCTCCTTGATCTTCATCTGCACGACGGCGACGCCGTTCTGCAGCTTCACGTTGCCTATGTTCCCGATCGGCACGCCCGCGATGTTCACGGTCTGCCCCTGCCCCGGCACCACGGCCTGCGCCGTCGAGAACTCGGCGTTCACCGTGTAGAAGTTCTCGCCGCCGGGCAGCCAGCCGGGCAGCACGAGCCGCTCGTGGGCCAGGATGTAGATGGACACGCCCGCCGCGACGATGAACAGGAGGATGATCGCGAGGAAGTCGCGCATGTGCTTGCGGATCGCGTGCCTCATGGCCCCGGTC
>DATNBJ010000340.1:0-11057 GCA_035572055.1 Thermoleophilaceae bacterium
AGGTAGCCGTTGTGCACCCGGTAGTCGATCCCGTTGGCCGGCGGGATGATGTAGTGGCGGGTGTTGTACTGGCCGAGGCAGCGGCAGGCGAACTCGACGGTGATCGCGTCGAACGGCTTGAACACCACGGGCCAGTGCTGCGTGTCGGCGAACCAGAAGCGCGCCTCCTCGGCCTCGCGGCGGTCGTCGCGGAAGTGGAGGTAGTACGGGTACAGCTCTTCCCAGCCCTCGGCGCCCGCGGGTGCCGGGTCTTCGTACGGGCTGGCGAAGCGCTTAATCGTCGGGGTCGACATCCGTCCTCCTGGAGGCCAGTGGGTTGACGAGGGTGTTCACGAGGCTGTTCATGCCGAACGAGTAGGCCGGCTTCTTCGCGGCTTCGTCGGGCTTGCGCGACCAGACGGTCTCCGGGCGGCTCTGGAGGAGCACGACCCCGCTCTCGTCGATCGCCCACTCCACGTCCTGGGGCGAGCCGTAGTGCTGCTCGGCGCGCTTGGCGAGCGCGGCCACCGCCTTCACCTCGTCCTGGGTGAGCGACGGCTGCGTGCAGCGCTCGGCGGCCACGGGCTTCTCCAGCACGCCGTGCCCGCTCGGGTCGCGCACGAGCTCGCTGGCCTTGGCGGAGATGTCGGTCTTCACGAGCTCGAGCATCACCTTGTCCACCAGGAAGCTGTCGGGCGTCACCGTGCCGCCCACCACGCTCTCCCCCAGCCCGAAGCTCGACTCGATCGCGATCACCGTGCGGTCGCCGTTCGAGGGGTTCAGCGTCATCGCCACGCCGGCCGCGCGCGCGTCCACCATCTGCTGCACGACCACGCCCATGCGGATGTCGGTGTCGTCGAAGCCGCGGTCGTGGCGGTAGGCCAGCGAGCGGTCGGAGCGCAGGCTGTCCCAGCAGCCCTTCACGCGCTCGAGCACCTCCTCCTCGCCCACCACCCAGAGGTAGGTCTCCTGCATGCCCGCGAAGCTCGCCTCGCTCGAGTCCTCCGCGGTGGCGCTCGAGCGCACCGCCACGGGCACGTCGTTGCCGAGGGCGGCGTAGGCCGTGGCGATGGCCTTCGCCACCGGCTCGCCGAGCTCGTCGCCGAACGCCTCGGTGGTCACGGCGAAGCCGGGCGGCACCGGCAGGCCTGCGGCGATCATCGCGCCGAGGCTCGCGGCCTTGCCGCCAACGAGCTCCACGTCGTCGGGCGAGCAGCGCTCCAGCGGGAGGACGAGGGGTCCGGTGGTGTCCCACTCGGCCAGCACCGCGTGCGGCGAACGGAAGGTGGTGTTGGCCTGGTACTCGAACTTCTGACCGGGTACGAGCCGCAGGCCCGGTATCCGCGCGGTCAGCTCCTCGAGCACGATCTGCGCCTCGAGCCGCGCCAGCGACGCGCCCAGGCAGAAGTGGATCCCGTGCCCGAACGACAGGTGCTGGCGCGAGTTCTCGCGGCGCGGGTCGATCGCCTCGGGGTCGTGGAACATCGCGCCGTCGTGGTTGGCTGAACCGAGCAGGAGCAGCACGTTGGCGCCCTCGTTCACCTGGACGGTGCCGCCGATCGTGGCCGGCTTCTTCACCTTGCGCTTCCAGGCGAACACCGGCGTGGACAGCCGCAGCAGCTCCTCCACCGCGCCGGGAACGAGTGAGGAGTCCGCGCACAGCTCCTCCCAGCGCTCGCGCTGCGTCAGTAGGAGCCGCAGGCCCTCGGCGAGCAGCGACGCGGTGGTCTCCTGCCCGGCCGTGAGCTGCCCGTAGACCAGGCCCGCCATCTCGTCGATCGAGATCGACTTGTCGCCGTCCTGGTAGATCCGCACGAGGTCGCTCGGCAGGTCGTCGCGCGGCTCGTCGAAGCGCTTCTCCACCAGCTCGAGGCAGTAGCGCCAGTACTTCACGAGGTTTTCCGCGTGGTGGAGCTGCTCGTCGAGTGGCAGGTCGCCGAAGTTCAGGTACACGCGGCTCTCCGCCCACATCTTCACGTTCGGCACGTCCTCGTCGGGGATGCCGAGCAGGCGGAAGATCACGAACGCGGGCAGGTCGCGCGTGAGCTCGGACACGAGGTCCGCGTGGCCGCGCTCCCGGAAGCGCTCGATCGTGGCCGACACCAGCTCGCGGATGCCGGGCTCGAGCGTGGCCACGCGCCGCGGGGTGAACGCCTTGTTGATGAAGCCGCGCAGGCGGGTGTGGTCGGGAGGCTGCCTCGCGGACAGCCCGGAGTAGGCGCGGAACTCGCCCTCGTCGAGGATCTGCTGCACCTCCGGCGGGCGCGGCTTGTACGGCGCCTGCGTGTTCTCCGAGGAGAACGTGGCGGGGTCCTTGAAGATCGGCAGGATGTCCTCGTAGCGGCTGACGACCCAGTAGCCGAGCTCCTCGCTGAAGAACACGGGCTCCTCCGCGCGCACGCGCGCGTAGAACTCGAACGGGTCGGCGATATCGAACGGGTCGAACTCGCTAGCGACGCCGTGCGCCGGACACTCCTCCACACCCAGGACGGTAAGGCCTTTCGCTCGTGTGAATCAAGACCGGGTTCGCGCGGCTGTGAGCGCTTTTTCCTATCATGGCCCGGTGGAGCTGCGGCACCTGCACTACTTCGTGGTCGTCGCGGAGGAGCTGCACTTCCGCCGGGCGGCCGAGCGGCTCCACATCGCCCAGCCGAGCGTGAGCCAGCAGGTGCGCAGGCTCGAGGACGAGCTGGGGGTGAAGCTGTTCGAGCGCAACCGCCGCGGCGTGACCCTCACCTCCGCCGGCGCCGTGCTGCTCGACGAGGCGCGGGCCACCCTGGCGCAGGCCGCACACGCCGCCGACCGCGCTCGGGCCGCCGGCGCCGGCGAGCGCGGCCGCCTGCGCGTGAACCTCACGCGCTCGCTGCCGGGCGGCCTTGCCGGCGCGATCGTCGACGCCTTCCGCGAGCGCTACCCCGAGGTGCAGCTCGAGCTGGACGTCGGCCAGACGAGCATCCACGCCGAGCAGCTCCGCCGCGGCGCGATCGACCTCGCGTTCGTGCGCCCGCCCCTGCGCGACCCGGAGCTCGAGGAGGTGGAGCTGGCCCGCGAGCCGCTCGTGTGCGTGCTGCCGAAGGACCACCGGCTGGCGCGGCAGACGCTGATTCGGCGCGAGGACGTGGCCGGCGAGCCACTCGTCTTCTTTCGGCGCCAGCACGGGCCCGGCGCGTGGGACGACATGCTCGCGGGCGTCTACGGCGAGGCCGGACCGCCCGAGCACATCCGCACCGAGCCCGAGGAGGAGCGGATCGTGTCCGCGGTGGCCGGCGGCGCGGGCATCAGCTTCATCATGCTCGAGCGCTCCAGACGCCTGAAGGCGCCGGGCGCGGTGTACCGGCGCTTCGCCCCGCCCGAGCCCACCGTGGGCATCGGCCTCGCCTGGCGGCGCGGCACGGCGTTACCCGTCGTGGACCGTTTCCGCGAGCTGGCGCTCGAGGTGGCGGGGCGCGCTCCCTAGGGAGCGCGCGTCGCGGCCGCCGTGTTCGAGCGCCAGCCTGCCGCCGAACACACCAGCGCGGGAACGCCTCCGGGCTTGCCACAGACGAGGTGGTCGGTCGGCGTGGGGTCCATGCCCGTTACTGGCCGATGATGGCCGGAAAGTTCGCTACGCCGGGGCGCGCTCGCCGAAGTAGCTCGCCATCAGGAGGTCGCGGTCGCGCCGCAGCACCTCGGCGGTGTCGTGCATCACGACCTCGCCGTGCGAGAGCACGCAGCCGCGGTCGGCGATCTCGAGGGCGAGCTGCACGTGCTGCTCGACGAGCAGCACCCCGCAGCCGGAGTCGACCGCGTACTCGCGCACCACAGGCAGCAGGCCCTCCACCACCAGCGGCGCCAGCCCCAGGCTGAGCTCATCCAGGAGCAGAAGCCGCGGGTGGCGCGCCAGCGCCCGGCCCACGGCCAGCATCTGCTGCTCACCGCCCGAGAGCAGGCCGCAGCGGCGGTCCTTCAGCTCGGCGAGCGCCGGGAAGTAGCGATACGCGGCCTCGGCGTCGAGCCGCTCGCCGCGACTGCCGAGGCGGAAGTGCTCGGCCACCGTCAGACCGAAGAACACGCCGCGGTTCTCCGGCACGTGCGCGATGCCCATTCGCGCCCGCCGGCTGATCGAGGCGCTCTCGAGGTCCACGCTGCCGAACTCCACGCGGCCGCTCATCGGCTTCACGATCCCCGAGATCGTGCGCAGGGTCGTGGTCTTGCCGGCGCCGTTCGCGCCAAGCAGGGCCACCACCTCGCCCTCCCCCACGGTCAGGTCGATGTCGCGGATCACCGCCGCCTCCTCGTAGCCGGCGGTGAGCTTGTCGAGGACGAGGACGGGCTGGCTCACTGGGCGGTCATCTCCGCGGCCGCGGCGCTGCCCAGGTACGCGGTGATCACGCGCGGGTCCTTGCGCACCCGGTCGGGCGGTCCGGACGCGATCAGCTTGCCGAACTCGAGCACGTAGACCAGGTCGCAGATGCTCAGCACGAGGCCCATGTCGTGGTCGATCAGGAGCATCGAGGTGCCGCCGTCCGCGAGCGCCCGCAGGCGCCGCCCGAGCTCCTCGCTCTCCGCCGTGTCGAGTCCGGCGGCCGGCTCGTCGAGGCAGAGCAGCCGCGGCTCCATCGCGATCGCGCGCGCCACGCCCACGAGCTTGCGCTGGCCCTGCGAGAGGTCCTCGGGCCTGAGGTCGGCGGCCCAGCCGAGTTCGACGAGGTCGAGCGCGCGGTCCAGGGCATCCCCCCCGGAGCCCGACTCGCCGAACAGCTCCTTCGCCACCTCCCACACCGACGGCCGCCGCGCGGCCACGGCCAGGTTCTCGCTCACGGTGAGGTCGTCGAACAGCTCGGTGCTCTGCCACGTGCGCGACAGCCCTCGCCGCGCCCGGGCGTGCGGCGGCAGGCCCCCCACGTCCTCACCGTCCAGCTCCACGGCTCCGCTGTAGCGGACGAAGCCGCTGATCGCGTCGACGAAGGTGGTCTTGCCCGCGCCGTTGGGACCGATCAGCCCGACGAGCTTGCCCTCGGGCACCTCGAGATCCACGTCGCTGAGCGCGTGCACGCCGCCGAAGCGCACCGAGATCCCGCGCGTCTTCAGAACGGCGCTCATGGCTCGGCCCCCGCGGTGGATGTCCGCCGTCGCGAGAAGACCCGCTCCTCGCGCGTGGGCCCGGGTCTCTTGCCGCGGTGCATGCGCTTGTAGAAGGCTCCCGCCACGCCCTCGGGATGCTGGATCAGCGTGAAGATCAGGATCACGCCGCCGAAGAGAAGGAACCAGTTGCCGTTGATCCCGAGCCACTTGTCGAGCGCGTGCGGGACGAGCGCCTCGGTGGAGATCAGGCCCGCGAAGATCGCGCCCGACACCAGCGTGATCCCGCCCGCGTAGGCGAACGCGATCAGCGCCAGCGCCGTGACCGCGTTGAAGCGGTCGGCGCTCACCGAGCCGAAGTTGTACGCGTAGAGCGAGCCGGCCACGCCCGCGATGAACGCGCTGATCCCGAACGCGATGAACTTCACGTAGCGCACGTCCACGGCCGAGGCCGCCGCCGCGCGCTCGTTCGAGCGCACCGCGAGCATCCGCTGCCCCAGGTTGCCGCGCCTGATCGAGGCGACCAGCAGACACAGCGCCACGGTGACCGCGAGCGCCACCCAGCCGAACACCGGGCTCGGCAGCGACCCGTCGAGCCCGCGGAACGCCGAGCGCGGGCCGAGGTCGAGGCCCAGCAGGTGCGGCTCGGGCACCGGCGAGCCGGTCTGCCCGCCGCCCCATGTCGCGTTGATGAAGCCGAAGTTGACGAGCGCCACGGCGCCGCCGAGGGTGACCACCGCCAGCGCCACCCCGCGGACACGCAGGGCCGAGGCGGCCGTGATCACCCCGAGCAGGACGGCGGCCGCGGCCCCGCAGATCGGGGCTAACGGGAAGCCGATGCCCGCGTCCACCGCCATGTGCGAGACCACGAAGCCGGACACGCCGGCGAGGCCGAGCTGGATCACCGAGATCTGCCCGACGAAGCCCGTGATCACCACCAGCGACAGGGCCATCACCGTGCCGATCAGCGAGTTGATCAGCGCCTGCCGGAAGTCGAACGGCAGCACGATCAGCGCAACCGCGACCACGACCGAGAACACCACCGCGGGCAGTGCCAGCCGGCGCGGCGTGGGGACCTCCGGCAGCCGCTGCTCGATCAGCTCGCCGCGCCCGGGCAGGGCGGCGCCGCGGAGGAACATCGCCGCCACGATGAACAGGAACGCGATCAGCTCCTTCGTGCCCGGCAGCGGCACGCCGTGGTCGGTGGGGAACCACGACTTGGTCGAGAAGTAGTCGATCAGCGAGTTGACGATCCCGATGCCGAGCCCGGCCGCGCAGGCGATGCCGAACGAGGTGAGCCGCGCCAGGAGCGCGGCCGCCAGCGCCGGGACGATCTGGAGCGGCAGCGAGGTGGTGTCGAGCTGTGTGACCGACGAGGCGAGCACCCCGACGGCGCCCGCCACCACGCTGGCGGCGAGCGTGTTGGTCAGCGACAGCTCATTCGCGGACAGCCCGCCCAGCATCGCGTTCAGCTCGTTCTCCGACACCGCCCGCGTGGCGAGCCCGAAGCGCGTGTACAGGTAGATGAGCGTCAGCACGATCGCAATCGCGATCACGATCCCGGCGAGGATGAAGCGGTCGACCGGGACGGTGGAGCCGAGCACGTGCACGGTCTTCGTCGGCAGCACCGACGGCTGCGGCTTCTGAGTGGTGCCGAACGCGAGCAGCATCGACGCCTGTGCCACGAGCAGCACGCCGAGCGAGGACACGAGCTTGGCGAGCGGAGCGGCGTTGCGCAGCGGCCTGAATGCCACCAGCTCGATCAGGGTGCCCACGATCAGCGTGAAGACGAGCGTGAGCAGCAGCGACGGCGCCGTGCCGAAGTGTGTGCCCCCGATCTCGCCGGTGCGCAGCGCCCAGTACGCGTATCCGGCCAGCATCGCCACGCCGCCCGTGGCCAGGTTGATGATCCCGGACCCGCGATAGGTGAGCACCACCGCGAGGGCGATGCCGGCGATCAGCGCACCGGAGCCGAGACCAAGCAGTACGAAGAGCAGAAGCTGCTGCATCAATCTCCCGCGAAATCAAATCGGTGGGGCCGGTCGCTCCGACGGCCCCACCGATCGTTACTCATGCCGGGATCCCGGTCAGCCTCACGAAGGAGGCTGCAGCCAGGAAGCGGCCTTGTCGAACTTGTTCTTCCCCGAGTAGGTGAAGAACTGGGTCCGGTCGTTGCAGACGGCAGGCGCTTCCGGGTACTTGCCGCACTGCACCTGTGGCGCGCCCAGCGCCACGGGGCCGGTGAACGCCTTCGCCTTGGTGATGATCGCCTGCGAGTCGCTCAGGTTGTCGAAGCCCACCTCGTTGAGGAACTTCACCGTGGTGAGCACGTCCGCGAACGACACGATCACCCAGGGGTCGGGCGCCGTCTTGACGTTGTACTGCTGGGCGACCTTCATGTACGGGACCATGCCCGGGTCGGTCGGGTCGCCGAACAGCGAGCTCGCGATCGCGTACGTCCAGATCGGATAGTCGCCGCCGAGGCCAGCCTGCACCGTCGGGTTCAGGCAGAGCGGCGCCGACACGATCTTCTTCGCGTCCGTGATGCCGAGCTGCTTGAGGCCCTTCGCCTGATTCACGCAGCTGTCGGCCGGGCCGTACGGGATCACCATGTCGGCGGACTGCGCGCCGGCCGCGGTCAGCGGTCCGATCAGGTCGGTCTGCCCCTGTGAGTAGCCCACCTTCTTGACCTTCACGCCGGCGTCGGTCAGGCCCTTGGAGATGGCCGCCGCGCCGTCAGTGATGCCGGCGATGTTCGGATACACCAGCGCCGCGGTCTTGGCGTGCAGGATGTCGCGCGCGTAGGTGCCGAACGGGCCGAGCACCTTCGTCACGTCGCCGAACAGGATCACCGCGTTCTTCTGGACGGTGTCCACCGGCGTGACCGCCACGCCCACGACCACGGGCTTCTTCCCGCCGATCGTGGAGTAGAACGGCTGGATGCCGATGGCGATGCCGCCGAGGTCGATCGCCGAGATCGTCTTGTCGTTGCCGAGCTTCTGCCCGCAGGTGGTTCCCTCTTCCTCGGCGCTCTTGATGAAGCACTTCTTCAGCGCGACGGGGTGACCGTCGATGCCGCCGAGCTGGTCGTTGATGACCTTCACCGCGAGGTCCGCGCCATCCGTGGCCGCTGCGCCGATCACCTGCTGTCCACCCTGCTGGTTGACCCAGCCGATGTAGACCGGCGACTTGCTCGAGTCGGCCTTCCCAGCCGTCCCGCCTACGTACTTCACATAGTCCGTTACGGACTGGTCACCGGCACCGCCCGCGCCTGTTGTCGACGCCGGCGTCGTGGACGCCGGAGCGGCGGGAGCGGTGCTGGCGCTTGACGATGTCGAGCTCTTGTTCGAGCTGCCGCACGCCGCAACGGCGAGCGCCAGGCCGACGAGCAAGGCAGCGAACACGCCGACCTTCCGAGCATGCGAAGACACTGACCTCCTCCTCCTCTTCCCTTGTGCCGGGGCGCACATTCTAACGGCATCGTTCGCTATCTTGTCAACAATCTTTCGGACGATTTTCGGGGATCCGTGAGGCGTTCGGGTTAGGCTGACAACGCGGCATGAGCACCACCCAGCAGCTACGCGACGAAGACGGTTACCACCAGCTACGAGAGGCGATCGTCCGTGGCGAGCTGGCCCCGAATCAGCGTCTGATCGAGGCCGAGATGAGCACCGCCTTCAAGCTCCCCCGCGCGGCGGTGCGCACCGCGCTGGTGCGGCTCGAGCACGAGGGTCTCGTGGAGCGCGAGCGCCACCGCGGCGCGCGCGTGCGCCTGGTTTCCGAGGAGGAGGCCGTCGAGATCCTCCAGTGCCGCGCCGCCCTGGAGGGCGTCGCCGCCCGGCAGGCCGCTCAGAAGATCACCCCCGCCGGCGCCGACGAGCTGCGCTCGGTGCTCGGGCGCCAGCACGCCGCGCTCGAGGCGCAGGACCTGCTGAACGCCTCCGATGTCAACGCTCTGTTACACGCGAAGATCGTGGAGCTCTCGGGCCACGCCACCGCGCAGCGGCTGATCCGCTCGCTGAACTCGCAGATGGTCCGCTTCCAGTTCAGGACGATCCTGATTCCGGGCCGCCCGAACCAGTCCCACGCGGAGCACACGGCGATCGTCGATGCCGTGATCGCGGGCGACGCCGACAAGGCCGAGCGCGCGATGCGAAAGCACCTCGACAACGTGGCGCACGCGCTGGAGCGCTCGCAGCACGAGTAGCGCTTCAGCGGCGCAGATCGTGGGCGCGCCGCCTTCGAACTACTTGCAATAAGGAGTGGGCCCGAGCGGCGTCACCGCACGCGAGTGTTCACTCACTGGAGTCTTGTGGTTGCTATAGCGACCACAAAGCTCCACCCGCCGCTCCGGACGCCCTTTATTGCAAGCCGTTCGCCCGCGGCGCGGAGACAACCCGGCGCCGCTACGCCGGCACCGGCGCTCCCCACAGCTCCCGCGTAGCCAGCTGCGCTCCCTCGGCAAGCGCCGAGAGCTTCGCCCACATGATCGTCGGGTGCACCCGTTGGATGAACGGGCCCTGCGCGAAGCCGCAGTCGGTTCCGCCCATCACGTTCGAGCGGCCCACCAGCTTGCCGAGCCGCACCAGGCGCTCGGCCACCAGGCGCGGGTGCTCCACCACGTTCGTCGAGTGCGAGATCACACCGGGCACCAGCACCTTGCCCTCGGGCAGGCGAAGGTCCTCCCACACCCGCCACTCGTGCTCGTGCCGCGGGTTCGCCATCTCCACGAGGTAGTAGCGGGCGCGCACCTTCAGCACGATGTCGAGGATGTGCTCCGCCCCCACGTCGCCCACGTGCGGGGCGTTGAACGAGCCCCAGCAGATGTGGTACCTGATCCGCTCCTCGGGCAGGTCGCGCAGGGCGTGGTTCAGGATCTCGATCCGCGAGTCCGCCCAGTGGCGATAGTCCCCCAGCGTCCCCGGCGGGACCATGATGTCGTACATCCAGGGGATGAACGCGTCGTCCACCTGGAGCGTCAGGCCCGCGTCGAGGATCAGCTTGTACTCCTCGCGCAGCGCGTCGGCGATCGCGTAGAGGAACTCCTCCTCGCTCGTGTAGACGTCCTGCCACTCGATGCCGAAGACGCTGGCCGGGGCGACCACCGGCAGGAACGCGTTCGGAGCTCCCGAGGCCAGCAGGTTGTCGATGTCGCGCCGCATCGCCGCGTGCCCCGAGTAAGACACCGGCCCCACGCACTTGAAGCCGCGCTGGTCCGCGGGGTCGAAGCCCTGCGAGCCCGCGTACTCGGCCCAGAACTCGGGGAACAGCCGGGCGTCGTTGGTCGGAGGCAGCCCCGAGGGGGCCGCCGCCGCGTCCTTCTCCACGCCGTTCAAGCGGCCGTTGATGTACGCGTTCCAGAGGATCGGCTTGCCGAACTCGCCGTCGCTCACCACGTCGATGCCGGCGGCCGCCTGCTCGCGCACCACCTCCGCCACCGAGGAGCGGAGCACGCGCTCGAACTCCTCCTCGTCGTACGGCTCCCCGCGGTGCTGGAGCTCGAGCAGCGCACGCAGGGCCGGTGGCCGCACGAGGCTGCCCGCGTGCGTGATGAGAATCCGCTCTTCGGAGCTCATGCCGCTGCCGCTGCGCCCCAGAGCTGACGCGTGGCCAGCTCACACCCCTCGGCCAGCGCGGCGAGCTTCGCCCACTGGATCTCGGGATGCACGCGCCGGACGAAGGCGCCCTGCGCGAAGCCGCAGTCCGTCCCGCCGAGCACGTTCTCGCGCCCGACCACCTTCGCCAGCCGCGTGAGCCGCTGGGCGACCAGCTCGGGGTGCTCGACCACGTTGGTGTGGTGGGTCACCACGCCCGGGACGACCTTCTTGCCCTCGGGCAGCTTGACGTCCTCCCACACCGCCCACTCGTGCTCGTGCCGTGGGTTGGCCTGCTCCATCAGATAGGTGCCGGCGTTCACGCGCAGCACCATGTCGACCACGTCCTTGAGCGGCGGGTCGTACACGTGCGGCCCGTGCCAGCTCCCCCAGCAGATGTGGTAGCGGATGCGGTCCTCGGGA
>DATNBJ010000341.1:0-4761 GCA_035572055.1 Thermoleophilaceae bacterium
GAACGCGCTGCCGTTCGAAGGCCTGGTGGCGCGCGCCGCGGCGACCGGCCTTGCGCTGGCCGCGGGCCTGTACGTGCACACGCGGCACGCCTACGTGGAGGGCCTGAGGGACCGCGCCGCGCGCGCCGAGCGCGAGCGCGAGCTGCTCGCCTCGCAGGCCGTGGCGGAGGAGCGGGTGCGGATCGCGCGCGAGCTGCACGACGTGGTGGCTCACAACGTGAGCCTGATGGTGGTGCAGGCGCAGGCCGTCGGGGCGGTCTCGCACGACGAGCGGGAGCGCGGCGCGCTCGACCAGATCGCGGCGCTGGGCCGCCAGGGATTGGCCGAGATGCACCGCATGCTCGGCGTGCTCCGCCCCGGCGACGACGACGTGGAGGCCGAGCTTGCTCCTCAGCCCGGAGTGGACGACGTGGAGGGGCTCGTGCGGCACGCCCGGGGAGCGGGGTTCGATGTCGCTCTGGCGGTGGAGGGCGAGCCGCGCCCGCTGCCCCAGGGCGTGGACCTGTCGGCCTACCGCATCGTGCAGGAGGCGCTGACGAACGTGGTCCGGCACTCGGGCGGCAGCCGCGCCGACGTGAGCATCCACTACTGCCCCGGCGCGCTCGAGCTGTCCGTGGTGGACGACGGACGCGGCCCGGCGAGCAACGGCAGCGGCGGCCACGGGCTCGTGGGCATGCGCGAGCGCGTGTCGCTCTTCGGCGGCGAGCTGGCCACGGGACCGGGGCCGCAGGGGCGCGGCTACGCCGTGCGCGCCGTGCTACCCACGGATCGATGAGCGCCGTGCGCGTCCTCATAGCCGACGACCAGGCGCTGATGCGCGCCGGGTTCCGCACCGTCCTCGAGGCCAGCGGCGACATCGAGGTGATCGGCGAGGCCGAGGACGGCGAGCAGGCGATCGAGGCCGCACGGGCTCTCCACCCCGACGTGGTGCTGATGGACATCCGAATGCCGCGGGTCGACGGCATCGAGGCCACACGGCGGCTGCCCACGCAGAAGGTCCTGATCCTCACCACCTTCGGTCTCGACGACTACATCGTGGAGGCGCTCCGCGCCGGGGCGAGCGGCTTCATCCTCAAGGACGTGCCCGCCGCCGAGCTGGTGCGTGCCGTGCGCGTGGTGGCCGCGGGCGACGCCCTGCTCTCGCCTCAGGTCACCCGCCGGCTGCTCGACCGCGTGGGCCGGCGCCTGCCCGCGCCGGTGGCCTCTCAGCCCGAGGCGCTCAGCGAGCTGACCGACCGCGAGCGCGAGGTGCTGGAGCTGCTCGCCCGCGGGCTCACGAACGCGGAGATCGCCGACGCCCTGGTGGTCGGCGAGGCGACGGTCAAGACGCACGTGTCGCGCGTCCTGGCGAAGCTCGGACTGCGCGACCGCGTGCAGGCGGTCGTGCTCGCGTACGAGATCGGCCTCGTGGCTCCGGGAGGCCCGTAATCCTCTCGGCGGACGCGATCGTCGCCGTTCCGCCTACCGGCTGACCGCTCGTTCATCCCCCGCGCCGATGTGGCGCGGCGCGTTCGCGCCGACACTCGCCGTGTAAGCGATCTGGAGACGGCGATGAACGTGATCGAGACGGAAGGACTCACGAAGCGGTTCGGTGAGCGCACGGCAGTTGAGGGCGTGGATCTGGCCGTGCCCGGCGGCTGCGCCTTCGGCTTCCTCGGCCCCAACGGCGCGGGCAAGACCACGCTGATCCGCATGCTGCTTGGGCTGACGCACGCCAGCGCTGGCACCATGAGCATGCTCGGCATGCCGGTGCCCGAGCGCCGGGCTCAGGCGCTCGCCCGCGTGGGCGCCATCGTGGAGCAGCCGGGGTTCCACGCGCACCTCACCGGGCGCGAGAACCTCCGCATAGTTGCGGCGGCCCGCGGGCCGGAGGCGCGGCCGCGCATCGGCCCGGCGCTCCAGCGAGTCGGCCTGGCCGACCGCGCCGACGAGCGCGTGAAGGGTTACTCGCTGGGCATGAAGCAGCGGCTCGGCGTGGCGCGCTGCCTGCTCGCCGACCCCGAGCTCCTGATCCTCGACGAACCCGCCAACGGGCTCGACCCCGGCGGCATCATCGAGTTCCGGCTGATGATCCGCGACCTGGTGGAGCAGGAGGGCCGTACCGTCTTCCTCTCCTCCCACCTGCTCGACGAGGTGGAGAAGACGTGCGACCACGCCGCCATCGTGGACCGCGGCCGCATCGTCACGCAGGGCGCGATCGCGGACCTCGCGGCCGACGGCCGCAACGAGCTGATCGTCGGCTGCGACGACCCAGGGCTGGCCGCCGCGGTGCTCGACGGCTACTCGGGCATCCGCGACGTGCGCCGGTCGCCCGATGGACTGCGCCTCACCCTCGCCCCGGGCCGCGACGGCGCGGCCGCGGTGAACACGCTGCTTGTGGAGGCGGGTGTGTCGGTGAACCGGCTCGAGCCTGTACGGCACTCCCTCGAGGAGCGCTTCCTGGAAATCACGACCCGACTGGGGGTGGAGGCATGAACCCGATCGTGGCGCGCCAGATGATCGGCGCCGAGTTCCTGAAGCTGCGCAAGAAGCGCGGGCTGGTTGGGTGGGCGCTGCTGCTCGCCGCCGGCAGCGTCGTGATCTATCTCGGCGTGAAGGCGATGCAGCACGGCTCGAACCCGTTCGAGCGCCCGCCCGCGGGCGGCGAGCGGGGGTTCGAGCGGACGCTCGAGCTGCTCGGCTTCTTCATGGTGCCGCTGGCGGCGATCCTGATCGGCGCGGAGGCGGGAGCCGGTGACCGGGCGAACGGCGTGTTCCGCGACCTCGTGGTGACCGGGCGCTCGCGTGTCGCGCTGTTCCTGGTGCGACTGCCGGGAGCGCTCATGCTCACGTTCGTGGTGGTCGGCGTCGCGTTCCTTCTCGCCGTTGGCGGCGTCTTCCTGTTCGCGGGCGGAGATCCCACGCCGAGCCTCGCGCTGGTGGCGAAGGCCGCGGCGTGGTCGGCGCTCGCGAACGGCGTCGTGTGCATCGTGGCCGTGGGCCTGGCGTCCCTGATCGGGTCGCGCCCGGCGACGATCACGGCACTCGTCGGGTGGCAGCTCGTGGCCAGCCCGATGCTGCTCCAGTCGGGCAGTCTCGGGCGGGCGCGCGAGGTGCTGTTGGACGGCGCCTTCTCGCAGATCAAGCCCGGTCTGCGCGGGGGCGAGCCGGTGCTCGGCATGAGCATCGCAGCGGTGGTGATCAGCATCGTCCTGTGGATCGTGATCGCCTCGGCCGTCGGCGCTTGGCGCACAGCCACAGAGGACGCATGAGGTAACGTGCGCACCGAATGGGTGCAGATCACCCGATTCGGCTCACCTCCACGGATGACCTACAGCGCTCGCGGCTCACGGTCTTCTTCCGTCTGCTCCTCGCGCTCCCGCACCTGATCTGGCTCGTGCTGTGGGCGGTGGCGGCCTTCTTCGTGGCGATCGCCAACTGGTTCGCCACGCTGCTCGGGCGCCAGTCGCCCGACTCCCTGCACGAGTTCCTGTCGCGCTTCGCCCGCTACGAGACGCACGTGACGGCCTACATCAGCCTCACCGCGAACCCGT
This sequence comes from Thermoleophilaceae bacterium, assembly GCA_035572055.1. GTDB lineage: Bacteria > Actinomycetota > Thermoleophilia > Solirubrobacterales > Thermoleophilaceae > JAICJR01. The sequence goes on from DATNBJ010000341.1 coordinate 3,534, forward strand.
GGCCGCCGTTCCTCGGCAAGCCGAACAGCTATCCGGTCGACGTGGAGTTCGCTCCGCCCGCGCCGCAGAACCGCTGGAAGACGGGCTTCCGGATCATCCTCGGCATCCCGGCGTTCCTGGTGGGCGGCGCGCTGACCGGCGGCAGCGGCTCGGGCGGCGGCCGTTCGGGCTACGGCGGCGGCACGGGCCTGCTGTGGGCCAGCGCGTTCCTCGGCTGGTGGGCGGCGCTGTTCACCGGCCGCATGCCGCGCCAGCTCCGCGACGCGAACCTCTACTGCCTGCGCTACGGCGCCCAGACCGGCGGCTACGTGCTGCTGCTCACCGAGCGCTACCCGGACGCCGATCCCGAGGTGCCGCCCACGCCGGAGGCGCTGCCGCCTCATCCGGTCGGCCTGAGCGTCAGCGACGAGCTGCGCCGCTCACGGCTCACGGTCTTCTTCCGGCTGCTGCTCGCCATCCCCCACTTCATCTGGCTGACTCTGTGGGGCATCGTGGCGTTCTTCGTGGCCGTGATCGCCTGGTTCGCCACGCTGTTCAGCGGCCGCAATCCGGCCGCGCTCCACAACTTCCTCGCACGCTTCGTCCGCTACGGCACGCACGTGTTCGCCTACACGCTGCTGATCGGCAACCCGTTCCCCGGCTTCGTGGGCGCCGAGGGCAGCTACCCGATCGACGTGCGCATCGACCCGCCCGAGCGGCAGAACCGCTGGAAGACCGGGTTCCGGATCATCCTCGTGATTCCCGCCGCGATCCTGTCGGGCACGATCGGCGCGCTGATCTTCGTCGCCGGATTCCTCGGCTGGTTCACCGGGCTGTTCGTGGCCCGCATGCCGCGTGACCTGAGGCAGGCCGGCGCCTACGGGCTGCGCTACCACTCCCAGGTCAACGCCTACGCGCTGCTGCTCACCGAGCGCTACCCGGACGCGACACCGCGCATCAGCGAGTGAGCCTGCGCGCCCGGCGCGCCCTCGCCGCCGCGGCGCTCCTCGTCCTCGCCGCGCTCTGGGCGTTGGCCGCCACGCGGCTGCTGCGCACCAGCGTGCCGTCCAACCTGAAGCTCCCGCACCTCGACGTCCATCGCTTCTTCACCGAGGCAGACCTCGACCGCACGGCGGGCTACGAGCGCTTCCTGCGGATCGACTACGTGCTGGCGCAGCTCGCGCTCCTGCTGGCGCTCGTGGGCTACACGCTGCGCGGCGAGCGGCTGATGCGCGAGTCCGCCGCGGGC
>DATNBJ010000342.1:0-3256 GCA_035572055.1 Thermoleophilaceae bacterium
GTCACGTTTACGGACTCGGGAGGCGTCCAGACCTCGCTCTGGGGGAACGTCGACAGAGAGAAGGCGACCCCCGATGAGTTCATGGTCGAGCACTTCGCGCAGCGGCGAAAGAGCATCGTAGATGATTGCGTGAAGCTAAAATCGGACGTCGACCACTTCAACGCGACTCCGGGCCGAATGACCCAGCTTCCGCTGATCTTGGAGTTCTCGGACGACGTGGCGGAGCGGGAGGCGATGCGCGGAAGCGGCGGCGATGAGCCGCGCCCGCAGGCGAACTAGCGACTCTTTTTCCAGCGGGCAGCGGCTGCGAGGCTGGCTGCCTCGGAGCGTTCCCTCTTGGATAGGCTGGCCGCTCGCGCCTTCCCGCCCTTGAGACCCCCCAGGCGCCCCAGCGCCACCGCCGCCGGGTTCTTCCCGTCGTCCGCCTTCGTCTCGGGCGGGGCGTTACCGGTGGCCATGTCGGTGATCAGCTTGGCGAGCTGGTTCGTGTCCCTTGGCATGCTTGAGCGCTTGGGCATACCTCAGTGGTGCCACGGTCGGCAGCCCGAGTCCAGCGCGACCGGCTACCGGCCGGATTCAAACTGACCCACTACCGGACTGTTCGGCCGCTTCATTCCGCCGCTTCATTCCGCCGTGCTCCGGCCGCTCTGAAAGTGATCCACCTCGCCGCTGCGAAAGTGATCCACCCCGCGGGCAGTGTAGCCGAGGTTAGGGCTGCGGGGAGGGGGTCGGCTGGGCGAGGCGCTTCTTGGTGCGGAAGCTCTTGCCGCGGGTGGTGATGATGGTGGCGGACTCGGCGAGGCGATCGAGGAGCGCGGTGGTGAGCTTCTCGTCGCCGCCGAAGACCTTGGGCCACTCACCGAAGGCGAGGTTGGTGGTGATGACGACGGAGCGCCGCTGATGGCGGGCGCTGATGGCATTGAAGAGTAGCTCGCCGCCGACGCGGTCGAAGGGGACGAAGCCGACCTCGTCGAGAATGAGGACGTCGACACGTTCCAGCCTGCGCTGGTAGCGGCCGAGCTCGCGGGCATCGCGGGCCTCGATGAGCGTTCGCACGAGGTCGGCGGCGCGCCAGAAGGCGACGTGGTGCCGCTGACGAGCCGCCTCGACCCCGAGGGCGACCGCGAGGTGCGTCTTGCCGGTGCCGATGGGGCCGGCGAGGATCACGTTGCGGTGCTCGGTGACCCAGGCGCCGCGTGCGAGATCGGCGACGACGGTGGGGTCGACGCCGTCGGTGGCGGTGAAGTCGAAAGCGTCGAGGGTCTTGAGCTCGGGGAAGCGTGCCTGGTGGACGCGCTCGCGCACGGCGGAGTCGTGGCGAGAGGTCTCTTCGATGGAGAGGCACTCGTGCAGGTAGTCCTCGACGGACCAGCGCTCCTCGCGGGCCTGCCTGGCGAGGGCTTCGAAGCCGCGGGCGAGGCCGGGCATCTTGAGCTGCCTGCACTGAGCCCGCACGAGGTCGGCGACGATGGCGCCGCGGCTCACAGCGCACCTCCGAGGAGCACGTCGTACGCGGCGGCCGTCGAGCCGACGACCTCAATGGCCCGCAGGGCCGCCGGCAGCTCATCGACGGCGACAGGGGGCGGCGCCTCGACGGCCGGCTTGATGGCGAGGAGCACTGGCGTGCCGTCGGCGAGCGCAGCGCGCAGGCGAGCCGCGATGCGCTCGTGGCCCTGGTCCACCACGGCGCCGAGCACGTGCGCGAAGACGCGCGCCGCCTGCTTGGGCCCGTGCACGTCGACGAGCCGCTGCCAGATCTCGGCGTACGGCTCGCCCAGCGACGGCACCAGCTCGTCGGCCACCTGGCGGACGGCGGCCGGCTTGCGCGCCAGCTCGGGCAGGTAGTGGCGATAGTCGACGGCGCGGTGGCCGAAGCGACGGCGCCCGTGGCGCACGCGCTCACCGGCCGGTCCCACCAGCGACACGTCGTCGACGCCCACGTAGACGGTGACGTCGAGCCCTGCCCAGCGCGATGGCGCCGAGTACACCGCGCCCTCCACCCGGACGAGCGACCGACGGGACACGCTCGCCAGTCGCGGCGCCGCCGGGTCGAAGGCGCGCGCCGGCAGCTCCAGTAGCCGCGGCTGCTCCTCGGCCCACAGCGCGCCCACCGTCTGGTCGGTGCCGTCGCGCCGCGTACCCAGCTGCTCGTCGAGCCGCGCCGTCAGCACGCCGCTGATCTCATCGAGCGTCGGACCCGCCGGAATAGGCGTCAGGTGCTGCAGCCGCACGGCGCGCCCGCGTGCCTCCACGCCGCCCTTGTCGTGGCCCGTGGCCGGGCGCGCGAAGCACGGCTCGAACACGTAGTGCGTCGCCAGCGCCGTGAAGCGCGTCGTGAGCTGGCGCTCCGCCCCGACGAGCACGCGCGCCACCGCTGGCTTGAGATTGTCGTAGAGCAGTCGCTGCGGCACGCCGCCGAAGTGCGCGAACGCCCGCACGTGCCCGTCGAGAAAGCAGACCTGATCCTGCCGCGGATACAGCCACGCAAAGTCTCGCCCCGAGTGCATCAGCCGCAGCAGAAACATCCACGCCTTGCTACGCGCGCCCGCCACGTCGACCAGCACCTCGAAGAAGTCCACTTCGCCTAAATCGCCCGGCTTGTACACAAGCGGCACGAACACCTCCTGCGCCCGTCGCTTGCGCTCCGCCACCAGCTCCTTGACCAGCGTGACCCCGACCCGCAGCCCCTCGCCGACCAGCAGCCGATGCAGCCTCGTCGCCGTCAGCCGCTGCTTGCCGCCCGTCGCCACCGCCGTGCGCGCCAGCAGCGCCTCCAGCCGGGGCTCGACCGCCTCGCGCACCGGTGCCGGCCGCGCCGTCGCCCGCCGTACGCCGATCGCGGCCCCTTGATCCAGGTACCGCCGGACCGTATTGCGCGACAGCCCCATCTCCCGCGCTACCTGCCGCACCGAGCGGCCCTCTGCCCGAACTTTGTGCCTGATTACGTGTACTTGATCCATCCGCAGCATCTCCTCACCAGCGGAACCGCCAGCCCCCATGGCTGGCAAGCCCACCCGGTCGCCGGGGTGGATCACTTTCAGAGCGGCGGGTGGATCACTTTCAGAGCGGCGGGATCAGGTCGCGCCGACGCGATCGCGAACCAGATTTTCACCGCCATCGCGGAAACGCTCGTCCGGGGCGACGGCATCGAGATTCGTGGCTTCGGCTCCTTCACCGTCCGGCACTATGGCGCGTACGAGGGACGGAACCCGCGTACGGGCGCGCCCTCCTACGTCAAAGCCAAGCGGCTACCGTT
>DATNBJ010000343.1:0-8151 GCA_035572055.1 Thermoleophilaceae bacterium
GTACGATCCTGTCCAGCCGCCTGTGCGTCCTCAGAAAACGCAGACAGGGCCCCGAGGAGGGGCCGACGGCCTGCTCAAGCAGCAGTATCGGGACCTGCTCGAAGAGACGCGCGAGCGCACGATGTGGCTGGTCTCGACGCTGTCGCTCGAGAACCTCGAGCGGGTGCACACGCCGCTGCTCAGCCCGCTCGTGTGGGACCTCGGGCACATCGCCGCGTTCGAGGACCTGTGGCTGTGCCAGCAGGCTGCCGGCCTGCCCGCGCTCCGCGCTGACCTGGCCGACATCTACGACGCCACGCTGACCCCGCGCGCCCAGCGCGGAGACCTGAGCTATCTGGCGAACGACGAGGCGCGCGAGTTCATGCGCGAGGTGCGCCGGCGCGCCTTCGACGTGCTCGACGAGGCGGATGTGTCGGCCGGCGCCGATCCGCTGACCGCCGGCTGCTTCGTCTGGGAGATGATCGTCCGCCACGAGCAGCAGCACAACGAGACGATGGTCCAGGCGCTGCGTATGGCCGAGCCCGGCGTGTTCTCGCCGCATCCGCGGCCGCTGCCAACGCCGCCGTTCGCGGGAGCCGGGCCGGACATGGTGGGCGTCGATGCGGGCGAGTTCCCGATGGGCGCCGCCGACTCCGGCTTCGCATACGACAACGAGCGCCCGCGGCACGAGGTCCATCTCGACGCGTTCGAGATCGACCGGCTGCCCGTGACGGTGGGCGACTTCGAGCGCTTCGTCGAGGCGGGGGGCTACCGGCGGCGCGAATGGTGGTCGGACGCCGGCTGGGCCTGGCGCGAGGCCGAGGGCGTCGAGCTGCCGCTGTTCTGGACGGCCGACGGCGAGGAGCGGTGGTTCGACCGGGTCCGCCCGCTCGACCGCGCGCTGCCCGTGATGCACGTGTCCTGGTACGAGGCCGACGCGTACGCGCGCTCGGTCGGAAAGCGCCTGCCCACCGAGGCCGAGTGGGAGAAGGCCGCCGGCTGGGACGAGGCGGCGGGCGAGCTGCGCGAGTACCCGTGGGGCGGCGAGCCGGACGACCGCCACGCGAACCTCGACCAAACTGCGTTTGGGCCCGCGCGAGCGGGGGCATATCCGCGCGGCGCCTCTCCTTACGGCGCACTTGGAATGGTGGGCGACGCCTGGGAGTGGACCGCGAGCGACTTCGGGCCCTATCCGGGTTTCGGCGCCTTCCCCTACCGCGAGTACTCGGAGATCTTCTTCGGCCCCGAATACAAGGTGCTCCGCGGCGGCTCGTGGGCCACCCGGCCGCGCCTGGCGGGCACGACGTTCCGCAACTGGGACTACCCGCAGCGGCGCCAGATCTTCTGCGGCTTCAGGTGCGCGGCATGACCGGCGAGACGCTCACCGACTCCACCATCGAGATCGACTCCTACCTCGAGGGATCGTCGCTCGACTCGATGGCCGACGAGGTGCGCGCGGGGCTGACCCGCGATCAGAAGGAGCTGCCGCCGAAGTACTTCTACGACGAGCGCGGCTCCGAGCTGTTCGACCGCATCACCGAGTTGCCCGAGTACTACCCGACCCGCTGCGAGCGGGCGATCCTCAACCGGCGCGCGCCGGTGATCGTGGACCTGGCGGAAGCGACCGAGCTGGTGGAGCTGGGCTCCGGGTCGGCGTCGAAGACCCGCGCGCTGCTGTTCGCGATGGCAGGCAGTGGGATGCTCGAGCGCTATCTGCCGGTGGACGTCTCCGAGTCGGTGGTGGAGCGCTCGGCGGAGGAGCTGGCGGAGATCTACCCGGGACTCCACGTGCACGGCGTGGTGGGCGACTTCGAGCGACACCTCGGCCTGGTTCCCGTCGGCGAGCGCCCGCTCGTGGCCTTCCTCGGCGGCACGATCGGCAACTTCTACCCGGAGAGCCGCGCCCGCTTCCTCGCGCGAGTGCGCGAGCTGCTCGGCTCCGAGGGGCGCTTCCTCGTCGGGACAGACCTGGTGAAGGACGTGCGGATCGTCGAGGCCGCCTACAACGACTCCGCGGGCGTCACCGCCGAGTTCAACCGGAACGTGCTCCACGCGATCAACCGCGAGCTGGGCGCCGACTTTGATCCCGGCGCGTTCGAGCACGTAGCCGCCTTCGACCGCGAGCACTCGTGGATCGAGATGCGGCTGCGCGCGCTCGGCGAGCAGCACGTGTCGATCCCCGGCGCCGGCCTCGAGCTGACCTTCGCGGACGGCGAGGAGATCCGCACCGAGATCAGCACCAAGTTCACCCAGGAGCGGCTCGCGGCCGAGCTGTCGCGTGCGGGAATGCAGATTGAGGCGTTCTTCACGGATGCGGACAGCTATTTCGCGGTCACGCTGGCCGCGCCGGCTTGAGTCCCTGGTCCCTGCTCCCCAGTCACTATTCTCCGGCGCCGATGAAGCTCGACGGCGCACCAGCTCTGGTTGCCGGCGGCGCGTCCGGACTGGGCGCGGCGACCGCTCGCGAGCTGGTGGCTCGCGGCGCGCACGTGGCGATCGTGGACCTCGACGCGGACAGGGCCGAGGCCCTCGCCGAGGAGCTCGGTGGCGCCGCTGTGGCCTACAAGGCCGACGTGACCAACGAGGACGAGGTGCAGACCGCGGTGGAGAGCACCGTCGAGGCGTTCGGCGGCCTGCGCTTCGGCGTGTCGTGCGCCGGCATCGGCTGGGCGGAGCGGACGGTCGGCAAGAACGGGCCCGCGCAGCTCCAGCCGTTCGAGACCGTGATCCGCGTGAACCTGATCGGCACCTTCAACGTGCTGCGGCTGACCGCCGCCGCCATCGCGGCGGGCGAGCCCGACGAGGACGGCGAGCGCGGGGCTGTGGTGCTGACCGCCTCGGTGGCCGCGTTCGACGGGCAGATCGGCCAGGTGGCCTACTCGGCCTCGAAGGGCGGCATCGTGGGGCTGACGCTGCCCGCCGCGCGCGACCTCGCGCGCGTGGGCATCCGCGTCTGCACGATCGCCCCCGGAATCTTCGATACGCCCCTGCTGGGAGGTCTGCCGGAGCCGGCGCGTGAGGCGCTCGGCGCGTCGGTCCCGTTCCCGCAGCGGCTCGGGCGCCCCGAGGAGTACGCGCGGCTGGCATGCGACATCGCCGAGAACGGAATGCTCAACGGCGAGACGATCCGGCTGGACGGCGCCATTCGCATGGCGCCCAAATGAGAGCCGCCGTACTCGAGGAGATCGGCAAGCCGCCGGTCGCTCGGGAATTCGACGAGCCGCAGCGGGGCCGGGGACAGTCACTGATCGAGGTCACTGCCGCGCCCCTCAACCCGGTGGACCTCTGGATCTCCTCCGGCAAGCACCACGCGGGCGCGCCGCCCGTGCCGTCGGTGGTCGGGCGCGAGGCGGTCGGGCGCGTGATCGAGTCCGACACGATCGAGTCGGGCACGCGCGTGTACGCCCCGGTCGGCGCCGGCGGCATGGCCGAGCGCCTGGTGGCCCCCGACGACGAGCTCGTCGAGCTGCCCGAGGGCGTGGAGGATCCGCTGGCGGCATCGTTCGGTGTCGCGGGGCTCGCCGCCTGGCTCGGACTGACCTATCGCGGCAACCTCCAGCACGGCGAGACCGTGCTCGTGCTCGGCGCCACCGGCGCCGTGGGAAGCATCGCCGTGCAGGGAGCAAAGCTGCTCGGCGCCGGATGGGTGGTGGCGGCCGGGCGCAGCGAGGAGGGGCTCAAGCGGGCGGAGCAGCTCGGCGCCGACGCAACCGTGCGCCTCGACGCCGGGCCCGATCTCGCCGACGCGATCGTCGACGCCTGCGACGGCCGGCTCGACCTGACCATCGATCCGCTGTGGGGCGAGCCCGCCGCGGCCGCCGTCCTGGCGTCGAGCTTCCAGGCGCGGCTGGTCCAGATCGGGCAGTCGGCCTCGCCGGAGGCCACACTGCCCTCCGGAGCCGTCCGCGGCAAGGCTCTCTCGATCCTGGGCCACACGAGCCCCGGCGTTCCGGTCGAGGTGCGCCGCGACGCCTACTCGCAGATGCTGCGCCATGCCGCGGCCGGCGAGCTGACCGTGGACTACGAGCTCCTCCCGCTCGACCAGGTGGCCCAAGCGTGGGAGCGCCAAGCGGCCTCGCCCGGGCGCAAACTGGTGCTCGCTCCGGGCGATGTACCGTAGTATTTCTCACTCTGCGGCACCCGTCCGGGCCGCTTTCCATCCGAATCCCCCAGGAGGCAGCCGCCAATGCCCGAAGCAGTGATCGTCGATGCCGTGCGCTCGCCTATCGGCCGTGCGTTCAAGGGCTCACTGACCCAGATTCGCCCCGACGACCTGGGCGCCTACGTCGTCGACGCGCTGCTCGACCGCAACCCCGAGGTGGCACCCGACTCGATCGAGGACCTGATCTGCGGCTGCGGCCTTCCGCAGGGCGAGCAGTCCTTCAACATCGGCCGCATCATCACCCTGCTCTCGCGGCTGCCGGACACCGTGACCGGCACCACCGTGAACCGCTACTGCGCGTCGAGCCTGCAGGCGATCCGGATCGCGGCCCACGCCGTGATGGCCGGTGAGGGCGACGCCTACATCGCCGCCGGCGTGGAGCACGTGAGCCGCGTGGGCATGTGGAGCGAGAACGGCGTGCCGCAGGTGATGGCCGCGCTCCAGCAGCAGGCGCCCGAGGGCGTGCAGATCCCGCAGGCCGACTGGCACAACCCGAAGCTGAACGGCGAGGACGGCCGCACCAACGCCTACATCGAGATGGGCATGACGGCCGAGAACGTGGCCGACCGCTGGGACGTGAAGCGCGAGGACATGGACGAGTACGCGCAGCGCTCCCAGGAGCTGGCGGTGCAGTCGCGCGACGAGGGCTTCTTCGACCGCGAGATCGTGGAGATCGAGCTGCCCGACGGCTCGACCGTGTCGAAGGACGACGGGCCGCGCGCCGACTCCACCGTGGAGAAGCTCGCCTCGCTGAAGCCGGCCTTCAGGGAGGGCGGCCGGGTGACCGCCGGCAACTCGTGTCCGCTGAACGACGGCGCCGCCGCGGTGCTCGTGATGTCGGACACGCGGGCGAAGGAGCTGGGCCTGAAGCCTCGCGCGCGCGTGATCGCTTCAGCCACCAGCGGGCTCGAGCCCGAGATCATGGGCGTCGCTCCCATCGGCGCGATCAAGAGCGTTCTCGGGCGCGCGGGCATGACAATCGAAGACGTGGACGTGGTGGAGCTGAACGAGGCGTTCGCCGCGCAGGTGCTGCCGATCATGGACGAGTGCAACATCCCGCTGGAGAAGATGAACCCGCACGGCGGCGCGATCGCCCTGGGTCACCCCTTCGGCATGACCGGCGCGCGCATCATGACCACGCTGCTGAACGATCTCGAAACCGACGACAAGACCATCGGTCTAGAGACCATGTGTGTGGCGGGCGGCCAGGGAATGGCGATGCTGGTCGAGCGGCTCAGCTAACCGGCAAGAGCCGGGATTCCGCCCAAGAACACCTTCGTGCAGAACGTCGCCGCCGCGTCCGGGTCGGCGGGGTCGCGCTCGACCAGGTGGATCGCCACCTGGAAGGCCACGGCCGCCATCGCCGTGCCGAGGTAGTCGAGGTCCACCTGCGGGAGGTCGCCCGCCTCCGCCCACTCGGCGAGGTCCTCGACCAGCTCGCGGATCGCCGGCTCGAACACGTCGGTGTCGGTCACCACGCTGATCGCGCCGGCGTTGCGGCGGATGACCTCGAACATCTCGCGCTCCTCGAGCACGAGCTCGAAGTAGCCGCGGTAGGCGCCGTGCACCCGCTGCTCCACCGTGTTGCCCGCCTTGCGGCGCTCGGCGCGCGCGATCCGGCGCGCCTTCTCCGCGTGCTCTGAGATCAGCGCGCGGAACACCTCGTCCTTGTCCTCGAAGTAGTTGTAGAAGGTGCCGGTGGCGAGGTCGGTCTCGCGCACGATGTCGCGGGCGGTGGCTGCCCCCACCCCCTTCTCGGCAAAGACCTTGCGCCCGGCGGCGAGAAGCTTGGCTCGGTTCTGGGCCTTCAGCTCCTCGCGCCGGCCTGGCGTATCGGCGGTCACGGCGGCGCTCTCCATCGGGGTCTTCTACAAGGCGGGTCTCCCAGGGTCAAGAGCGTTGAAGCGTCTAAAGCAACCCAACTGTCAGGTCGATAGGCCTCTGGGTGACTGCGCCAAGCCACCGCATACGCAATTCCTCCGTACGGCGTCAGCTCGCGCTGCCCATTTGCGTTGCCGTCGGACTGGTCGTGCTCGCCGTGACCGGAGCCGCCGTGATGGCCGCCCGTCAGGCCGCGGATCACCGGCTCGAGGACCGCGCTTCGGCGGCGCGCAGCTACTTCGAACAGGCGGCGCGGGGGACGAATCGCAGGACGGCCGCGCAGCGCACGAGCCGCGAGCTCGGCGTGGGTGTGGCTCTGCCCGCCGCTCACGTGGCCACGGCGGTCCCGGCGGGCGGCACCCGCGGCTTCGCGTACCCCGAGGTGACCGTGACGGTGTCGACCCGGCCCGTCGCCTCCGCGACCCGCACGGCGCTCGAGATGGGGCTCGGCATCGGCGGCGGCGCGCTGCTCGTCCTGGTCTCGCTCGCCCTCGCTCTCTTCGACCGGCGACTGGTCGCCCCCCTCACCGGGCTGTCCCAGACGATCCGCCGGGTGGCGGGCGGCGACCCCGCCGCGCGCGTGGCCGACGAGGGTCCCGCCGAGGTGCGCGACGCGGCCCGCAGCCTGAACGCGCTGCTCGAGACGCTGGGCAGCCAGCAGCAGGCAGACGTGGCCGATCCGCTCACCGGCGCGATCGCGGCCCAGCACTTCCACGAGGCCCTCGGCGTGGAGCTCAAGCGCGCGCAGCGCGAGGGGCTCACCGTGGGTCTCGTCGTGCTCGACGTCAAGGGCTTCGACGACGAGGAGCTGAAGTTGGCGGCCCGCGCACTCCGGCGGGTGATGCGCGGCACGGACGTGATCGCCCGGTTGGGCGACGACGCCTTCGCGCTGATCCTTCCGGGGGCCGAGACCCGGCTCGCGCTGTCGATCGCCGAGCGCGCCCGCACCGCCGCGTCAGCGGCCACGGCGGGCGTGGCCTGGTACCCGGACGACGCGAGCGACGGTTCCACCCTCGTGCACCTCGCCAATGGCGCGCTCGACTGGGCCAAGCGCAGCGGCTCCGACACGAGCCGCCGCTACGACCCCAAGCAGATCACGCTGCCCACCGACAAGGAGGAGCGCGCGGAGATCGAGTCGCTGCTCGACCGCGACGCGCCGCTCTACCCGGTCTTCCAGCCGCTCGTGTCGCTGTCCACGGGCCGCGTGCTGGGCTTCGAGGCGCTGTCCCGCTTCCCCGATCCGCCCGGCCGCGCGCCCGACTCCTGGTTCTCCCAGGCCACCCGCGTGGGCCTCGGCCCGCGGCTCGAGGCGGCTGCGCTGCGCATCGCACTCGCCCGCGAGGGGCGCCCCGCCGGCACCTTCCTCTCGATCAACGTGAGCCCGAGCGCGCTCGCCTCGCCGGAGGTGCAGGCCGCGTTGCCCTACGACATGACCGGCCTCGTGGTGGAGATCACCGAGCAGGAGATTGCCGACGACCTCGACGCGCTCGTGGTGCAGCTCGACGACCTGCGCGCCCGCGGCGCCCGTATCGCCCTGGACGACGCGGGCGCCGGCTACTCCGGCCTCCAGCAGGTGATGCGCGTGCAGCCCGACGTGATCAAGCTCGACCGGTCGCTCGTCCAGGGCGTGGACCAGGATCCCGCCAAGGAGGCGCTGATCGACTCCTTCGTGCGCTTCGCGCGGCGCACCGGCGCGTCCGTGCTAGCCGAGGGCATCGAGACGATGGAGGAGCTGCGGCTCCTGGCCGACCTCGACGTGAGCTACGGCCAGGGCTTCGCGCTCGCCCGCCCGAGCGAGGAGTGGGGCAGCGTGGTGCCGTCCGTCTCGGAGGCGCTGCTCCGGCGCAGCCTGCGGGTGGCGTCGAAGGAGGACATGCCCGACAGCGGCGACCAGCGCCTCGAGTACGTGAGCGCCCGGCTGTCGCGCATCGTCAGCGTGGGGGAGCTCGACGAGGTCTTCACCCTGATCGCGGACGAGCTCGGCGCCGACGGCATCTGCTTCTCCCGCTGGCTGCGCGACGAGCACGCCGTGGAGACGGTGGTGGACACGACGCCCGACGGCGAGCCCGGCCAGCGCTTCGGTCTGGAGCACTACCCCTCGACCGCGCACGTGGTCACGACCGGCGAGG
>DATNBJ010000344.1:0-37559 GCA_035572055.1 Thermoleophilaceae bacterium
GTCTCGGAGCCGTTCGCGGACCTGCCCGGCATGTGGCAGGAGATCCCCGAGACGACGGCGGTCACCGTGCGGCGCGGCGGCATCCTCCAGGAGCGTCCGTTCGTGCCGAAGCCGCACGTCTCGGAGCTGTCGCCGGTCTGATGCGGCTCGAGCTCGGCACGCCGGTGCGCTGTACCGACGCCGAGCTGGGCGAGCTGGCCGACGTGGTGATCGACCCGCTGAGCAAGCGGATCAGCCACGTGGTGGTGCGCGCGACGCACGGCAAGATCGCCCCGTCGCGGCTTGTGCCGATCGACCTCGTGGACCGCACCGCGGAGGGCGATATCTGCCTGACCTGCACGGCGGACGAGGCGGCCAAGCTCGATCCCGTGCAGGACTTCGCCTACGTGAAGCTCGACGAGCTGCCGGTGGACGATCCCAAGTGGGACGTGGGGATCGAGCGCGCGCTGGCGCTGCCCTACTACCAGACCGACGACCCGGCCTTCGCCTACCCGTACGACGACCACGTCGGGGTCACGTACGACCGGGTGCCGAAGGGCGAGGTGGAGATCAGGCGCTCGAGCGTGGTCAGCAGCTCGGACGAGGACGCGGTGGGACACGTGGACGGCTTCCTCGTTGACGACAGCGACTGCATCACCCACATCGTGCTCGCGCGCGGCCACCTCTGGAAGAAGCGGGAGGTCACCATCCCGCTGAGCGCGATCGACAAGGTCGAGACCGACCTCGTCACGCTGAAGCTCACGAAGCAGGAGCTGGGGGAGCTGCCGGCGGTGAAGGTCCGCCGCTTCGGCGCCTGAGCTCGAGCAGGGCCACGCCGCGCACCACCATCGTCGACGTCCGGGGCGTCAGCGCTCGCCGGGGTGCGGGCCGTGATCGTCGCAGTGGTCACCATGCGGATGGTGCAGGTGACCGGCCACGACGTAGTCCACGTGATCTCCGTGCCGCACCGTCTCGTGACCGCAGTCCGGCCCGTGCTCGTGCTCGGTCTCGTGGTCGTCGCAGTCGTGATCGGGCGTGCAGCGGTGCGGGTTGGTCTCGCTCACCGGCACGTGTGTATCGCTCACTGTGTCCTCCTTCAGGCCACGATCCGCATCTCGTGGCTCGTGTTGTTCAGACGCCGGCCGCCGTCCTCGGTGGCCACGACGATGTCCTCGATCCGAACGCCGAAGCGGTCGGGCAGATAGATGCCGGGCTCGATCGAGAAGCACATCCCGGGCTCGATCGGGTGCTCCTCGCCCTCGACCATGTAGGCCGGCTCGTGGGTCGTCACCCCGATGCCGTGGCCCACGCGGTGGATGAAGCACTCGCCGTAGCCCGCGTCGCCGATGACCTTGCGCGCGGCGCGGTCGACCTCCTGGCAGGCGATTCCGGGACGCACCGCCTCGAAGCCCGCCTGCTGCGCCTGGCGGACGATCTCGAAGACCCTGGCCTCCTCCTCGGTCGGCTCGCCCACGTGGACCGTGCGCGTGGTGTCCGAGCCGTAGCCGTCCTTCAGGCCGCCGAAGTCGAGCACGACCATGTCGCCCTGCTCGATGGTGCGGTCGCCGGCCTCGTGATGGGGGTTGGCGCCGTTCGGTCCCGAGCCCACCACCGTGAAGTCCACCTGCGAGTGGCCGTACTTGCGCAGCAGGCCGGCCAGGTCCGCCGCCACCTCGGTCTCCTTCCTGCCGGCAAACCGCACGTGCACGATGTCCTCTAGCGCGGCGTCGGCCGCGGCGCCGGCGGCGGTCAGGCGCTCGAGCTCGTCCTCGCCCTTGATCGCGCGGAACATCGGCAGCCTCTGGGTCATCGACACGTAGCTCGTGCCGGGCAGCTGCTGCTGGAGGCCGAGCACGTGCATCGCCCACGCCGAGTCGGAGATCGCGTAGGTGCCGTTCGGGTCGAGCAGCGGGGCGGCCGCCTCGTAGGGATCCGTTCCGTCGGTCCAGTCGCTGAGCCGGACGGCCGCCACTCCGGTGGCCGCCACGGCGTCAGGGCGCTCGAGGATCGGCACGATCATCGCCGGGTCGCGCCCGGGCTGGATCACGAGCATCGTGAGCCGCTCGGTGATCGCGGTGGGCTGGTACTCCGTCTGGTAGACGAGGTCCGGTCCGGGCGTGATCAGCACGCCGGTGAGCCCGGCGTCCTCGGCCTGCCTCGCGGCGCGCTCCATGCGCTTCGCGAAGTCCTCCTTGGTGAAGGGCGCCACCGCCGTGGCCGTCGTCATCGCTTCGCCCCCGCGTACTTCTCGAGGAACAGCGCCTCCGCCAGGGCCAGGTGCTCGATCTCCGACGGGTCGACGCTCTCGTTCGGCGCGTGGATCAGGCACTTCGGCTCCTCGACTCCCATGAGGAAGATCTCAGCGTCCGGATAGGTCTCGGCGAACACGTTGCAGAGCGGGATCGAGCCGCCCTGCCCCTCGGTGGTCATCTCGCGTCCGTAGGCCTCCTCCAGGGCCGCCTTCAGGGCGCGGTAGCCCGGCCCGTCGAGCGAGCCCACGAACGGATCGCCGGCGGCCACCCGCTCGATCTCGCAGCGCAGGTTCCACGGCACCCGCCGCTTGAGGTGCTCGATGAGCGCGTTCTGCGCGCTCTCCGCGTGCATCCCCGGCGGCAGTCGCAGGCTCACGCGTGCGGCGGCCGAGGATTGAATCGCGGCAGCGGAGCCGACCACCGGCGGTATGTCGATGCCGAGGACAGTCACCGCGGGACGGGCCCACAGCATGTCCGCCACCGACCCGCTGCCAATCAGATCCACGCCGTCGAGGACGTTTGAGTCCGCGCGGAACTGCTTGGCGGGGTAGTCGACTCCGCTCCACGTCTGGTCGTTCTCGAGCCCGTCGATCACGGTGTCACCGCGCTCGTCGCGCATCGAGGCGAGCATCGAGATCAGCCCGGCCACGGGGTCGGGCGCCGGCCCGCCGAACATGCCGGAGTGCATCGCGCTGCCGAGCGCGCTCACGTGCACGTCCACGCTCGTCATGCCGCGCAGCGTCGTGGTCAGCGTCGGCACGCCGACCGCGAAGTTGCCCGTGTCACAGACGAGGATCGTGTCCGCGCGCAGCAGCTCGACGTTGTCCGGCACGAACTCCTCGAGCCCGCCGGTGCCCTGCTCCTCGGACCCCTCGCAGATCAGCTTGATGCCGCAGGGGAAGCCGCCGTTCACGTCCTTCAGCGCGCGCAGCGCGGTGAGGTGCATCGCCACGTTGCCCTTGCAGTCGGCCGAGCCGCGGCCGTACCAGCGGCCGTCCTTCTCGGTGAGCTCGAACACGGGCGTCGCCCAGTTGTCCTCGCCGAGCGGGGGCTGCACGTCGTAGTGGCAGTAGAGGAGGACGGTGGGCGTGCCGTCCGGCCCGGGCGCGTGACCGTGCACCGCCATGCTGCCATCCGGAGTGGGGGACATCTTCACGTCCTGGAGGCCGACGTCGGTGAACGCGTCGACCACCCACTGCGCCGCCCTCTCGCATTCCTCGGGCGGGAACTGCTTGGCATCGGCCACCGACTTGAAGGAGACCAGCTCGGACAGGTCGTCCTTCGCTCGGCCCATGAGTCCGTGCACGGACTGCCGAAGGTGGTCGTTGTCGGGCATCTACGAGCTCCTTTGCGGAACGGGGATGGTGTGGAGCGGCGACGCGGCGGCCGCGGCGAGGTCGGCGGGCTCCGGCTCGGGCGGCCGGTGGTGGCGCAGGAAGACCACCAGGCCGACCCCGCAGGCGGAGAGGATCGCCATCAGCAGGCAGGCGCTGCTGAGGCCGGCCGCAAGCGCGTCCGGCTGGGAGGCGCCGTCGGCCAGGTGGTTGTTGATCACCGCGTTGAAGAGCATCGCCACCGCGGCAACCGCCAGCGCGGCGCCCACGTATCGGGCCATGTTCGAGATGCCGGACGCCTGGCCGACCTCCTCGGGCGCCACCGCGGCGGTCGAGCCGGATGACGCAGGCCCGTTCGCGAACCCGAGCCCCACCGCCAGCCCCACCAGCGGAAGCACGAAGGCGCCGTAGCCCCAGGACGCCTTCACGAACGCGAGCGCCGCGAACCCCGCGGCGGCCAGCCCGAACCCGAGCGCCACCACCGGAGCGGCGCCGATGCGCGACGCCAGCCGGGTTATGAACGGGGTGATGATGATCATCCCCGCCGCCGCCGGCAGCGTGGCCAGGCCCGCCTGAAGCGGCGAGAAGCCGAACGCTTCCGGGTTCTGGAAGTACAGGCTGAGCACGTACATGAGCCCGTTGATCGTCCCGGCCACGATCAGGATCGCGAGCGTGGCGCCCACCAGGATCCGGTTGCGCAGCAGCGCGAGGTTCACGAGCGGCGCCTTCGACCGGCTCTCGACCCGCACGAACAGGTACGCGGACACGATCGAGATGGCGAAGCAGAGCAGCGTCTGCCACGAGCCCCAGCCCCAGTCGTTGCCCTCGCTGAGCGCGAGCACGAGCGGCACGAAGATGCAGGCCACGAGCACCGTCCCGGCCCAGTCGATCGTGCGCGGCTTGCTGGGGTCGTTGGATTCCTCCACCGTCTTCAGCGTGAGCGGCACGCACGCCAGCGCGATCCCGGCGTCGATCCAGAATAGGCCCTGCCAGCCGGTGGCGTCCACGAGCACGCCGCCGACCAGCGGCCCGGCCGCGCCGCCCGCGGCCGACGCGGCGCCCCAGATGGTCACCGCCGACAGCTGTCCCTTCCCCGACGCCGCCACCGAGAGCAGGCTCATGCCGCAGGCCAGGATCGTGGCGCCGGAGGCGCCCTGGATCACGCGCCCGCCCACCACGCCGGCCCCGCTCGTGGACAGCGCGATCAGCACGCAGGAGCCCACGAACAGCGCGAGTCCGCCGAGGAACACCTTGCGGCGGCCGAACACGTCGCCGAGCGCGCCGGAGGTGACGATCACCGCCGCGCCCATCAGCGAGTAGCCGGTCACGGCCCACTGGAGCTTCGCCACCGAGCTGTGCACGTCCTCGCTGATCGAGGGCAGCAGGATCGTGACCGCCGAGGTGTTCGCGTTCACCACGAACGCGGAGATGCAGGCGGCCAGGAGGACGCCCAGGCCGGCCGGCCGGTCCACGTCCTTCGCGGCCGGCCCGGCCGCCGGCGCAACCTGCTGTGCACCGGCGGGATCGGTCATCAGCCCTTGATCACGCTGTCGGTCTTCAGATCGTCGACCTTGTTCTGGAACTTCTGGACCTTCTCCGGGCAGTAGGTCTGGAGGATCAACGCCTCGCCCTGCAGCACCCGCCGGTCGACGATCACCGGCCGCTGCCCCACGAACGAGGCGCCGTTGGTGAGCTGCGCGAACAGGTTGGCCCGCCCGAGCGCGCTGAGCGGGTTCTCGCACACGGCGCCGCCGTCGGTGCCGAGTGCCTTGATGATCGTGTCCTGGTTCGCCGGCACGCCGAGCCCGGCCGCCTGGAGCTTCTGAGTCAGCTCCTGGGCCTTGGCGACCGACTGCTGGTCCTTCTTCTCCGAGTTGAACGTGATCAGGCCGATCACCACGAGCACGATCACTCCGGCGAGCACGGTCCAGCGGATCCAGCGGTGCCACGCGCTCGGGCCGGTGTCCACGGGCTCCGGCGGCGCGGGCGGCGGGGGAGGCGGAGGCGGCTCAGCCGCGGCGGCCTGAGTCACGGCGGGCTCGGCGACCGCCGGCGGCGGTGCCTCGGCGGCGGGAGCAGCCTCCTGAGCGCCCTCGGCGGTCTGCCAGTCCGGCTTGCGCAGCCTGAGGAACAGGTAGGGCGGCAGCAGGCCGAGCAGCACCGTGCCGGCGAGGATGATGCCCACGTAAGCCGCCGTGTTGCCGCTCTCGAACTGGGACGGCGGGACGAATCCGATCACCACCGCGGCGGCGGACGCCAGGAAGCCCATGTAACACATGAACTTGAGCGCCGGCACCGTGTAGCCGCGCTCGACGTCCGGCTGGGTCTGCCGCAGCTTCACGGCCGCGACGAACATCAGGAGGTAGACGATCAGGTAGACCTGGGTCGTCATCACGCTGAGGATCCAGTAGGCGCTCGACACCGACGGGATCAGCGCGTAGAGCAGGGCGATCAGCGTGGTGATCGAGCCCTGGACCACGAGGATGTTGACGGCCACGCCGTGCTCGTTCTGCTTCTGGAAGAACGGCGGCAGGTAACCCTCGCGCCGCGCGATCAACAGGAGTCCCTTCGATGGCCCGGCGAGCCACGTGAGCATGCCGCCGGCAGACGCGCACACGAGCGCGATGGCCACGATCGGAACGAGCGTGCCCAGGCCGAAGTGCTCGAAGAAGGCGTTGAACGCCTGCATCACCCCGGCCGTGAGGCTGGTCTGATCGGCGGGGATGACCCAGCTGATCGCCAGCGCGGGCAGGATGAAGATCAGCAGGACGAGCCCGACGGCGAGGAACATCGCCTTCGGGAACTCCTTCTTCGGCTTCTCCAGGTCGCTGACGTGCACCGAGTTCATCTCCATGCCCGAGTAGGAGAGGAAGTTGTTCACGATCAGCACGAGGCTGGCGATGCCCGTCCAGGCCGGCAGCAGGTGGCTCGCGTCCATCGGCGCGGCCGACGAGTTGCCCTGGCCCAGGTAGACGATGCCCAGGACCACGAGCAGCGCGCCCGGGATCAGAGTGCCGATCACGAGCCCGCTCGAGGCGAGCTTCGCCACCGCGCCGGTGCCTCCGCGCGCCGACATGAACACGCCCAGCCAGAAGACGCAGACGATCACGATTCCCGTGTAGACGCCGTTGTCCGCCAGGTCCGGGTTGAAGACGTAGGCGAGCGTGCTGGCCACGAACCCGAGCAGCGTGGGGTAGTAGAAGATCGTCATCGCGAACTGGGCCCACACCGCGAGCAGGCCCCAGCGCGGCGACAGCCCCTCGCTGACCCAGCGGTAGACGCCGCCCGACCAGCCCGAGGCCAGCTCCGCCGCCACCAGCGCCTGCGGCATGAGGAACACGATCGCCGGGACGAGATAGAGGAACACGCACGCCAGGCCGTAGACGGCCATCGTGGGCGCGGCACGCAGCGATGCCACCGACGACGTGGTCATCAACGCGAGGGTCAGCCACGTGATGTACGTCGGCTTCACCATCCTCAACGGCGCAGCGGTGGCCTTCGCCATCTGGCCACCAGCGGGTACGTCGATCGATGACACGGCTGTGCCTCCTGGGGGGGGCCGGGACGTTGGCGCTGATCAAAGCCCGTCCCCAAAAGGGCTGCCTCATCCTTTTCGGATGAACGTCTGACGGATGGAGCCGCTAGCGCTTGAGCTGAAGCGTGCGCGCGAGCGTCTGGCGCTCGCCGTCGCGGCTCTTCAGGTGGATCAGCAGCTTGAGGTTGCCGGAGTGGAAGCGGCGGACGATGTGCTTCGCCCTGCCGCTGAGGCTGACCGTGTAGGTGTGGCCGGCGGCGCCGCGCAGCAGCGCGCCGCGGTGGGCGAGCTTCACTCCGCCGCGTCCGAGCAGGTCGATGCTGACCCGGCACGTGCGCGAGCAGTGGACCCGCACGTTCAGTCCCCGGCGCGTGAGGTTGTGGATGCTGATCCGGCGCAGCGTCTTGAGCGCAGCGGTGAACGAGGCGATCGTGGGAGTGGCCTGCGGCGGCGCGGTCGTGACGGCCGCGCCGGCCGCCGAGTCCTGCGGCGTGCCCTGCTCGGTGCTGCCGGCGAACGTTCCCGTCACTCGTGAGCGCAGCGTGTGGCCCACGTCGGCGGCCACCGGCACGTAGTTCGGCGAGGTCGCGCCTGGGATGTCGGCGCAGGCCCAGCCGGCCGGGTCGCAGCGCCGCCACTGGTAGGCGAAGTCGGTCGAGAGCCGCTCGAGCCAGGAGCCAGGCAGGGTGGAGAGCACCGCGCCGGTCTGGGCGGCGCCGCTCACGGTCGGCCGCACGGTCTCGGGCGGCAGGCACTTGTTGGGAAGCGCCGTGTAGTAGTCGTTCCAGTAAGGCGTGGCGCCGGTCTGCGTCACCGTGGGCGGATTGGCGGTCGCGTCGATGTCGAGCACCGTCGCCCAGGTGTGGTTCGCCGGGCCGGTGTCCGCCAGCCGGCAATCCGCGTTCACCCACTGCACGAGCTCGTAGGTGCCCTTCAGGCCGGTGATGTCGATGTACTGGCCGTCGCGCGAGGGGTCGTAGACGTCGCTGAAGCCGGGGTTGATCGTCTCGGACACGCTCAGCGCGCTCGGGTTCTTCTGCTGGCAGTTCGACGGGTTGATGTCCTCGCTCTGGACCAGGCAGAAGCCGGTCTTCTGGTCGCGCGCGACCTCGGCGAGCGACGGATCGTGCATGCGCAGGTCGTAGCGGTCGAGCGCGAGGTAGTGCCAGTGCTGGTGGGTCGGGTCGAAGTTGTATTGGAGGGCGCCCACCGCGCCGTTCACGCCGGCCTCGAACGCGTCCATCGTGTTGACGGTCGTGTCCTGCCGCGCCCCGCTGATCGTCAGCGCCCCGCCACCCGTGCCAACGTCGATCTGAGACGGGAACTGGAGCTGCACCTGGTTCCCCATCTGCACGGCGGTGATGCCGCCGTCCGACAGCGGCGCCGGCGCCTGGCTGATGTCAGGTAACGCGGCGGACGCGCTCGCGGCGGCGACGAGGCAAACGAGAAGGGCGCCGGACATGGCACCCCATTTGGACGGTAGAAAGCAACCCACGGCGAACTAGAACCCAGTATGCGGCAGGAGGATGCGC
Organism: Thermoleophilaceae bacterium; assembly: GCA_035572055.1. Lineage (GTDB taxonomy): Bacteria > Actinomycetota > Thermoleophilia > Solirubrobacterales > Thermoleophilaceae > JAICJR01. The sequence continues at coordinate 8,633 of DATNBJ010000344.1, forward strand.
CATGCCACCAATCGATCGTCGCCAGGTCGTAAGCGACCTCTACCGGGCCTTCAACGCGGGAGATCGCGATGCGGTCGAGGCGATCCTCGCGGACGACCTGAGCTTCTCGAGCCCGCTCGACGTGGGCCTCGACCGCGCCGGCTACTTCGAGCGCTGCTGGCCGGGCGCCGGCCAGCGCTGGGAGACCGAGTTCGTGCGGATGGTCGAGTCGGGCGACGAGGTGATCGTCACCTACGAGACCACCAAGCCCGACGGCAGCCGCGGCCGCAACACCGAGGTCCTGACGTTCGGCGGAGACGACCGCGTGACCAAGGTCGAGGTCTACTTCGGCTGGGACGTGACCTAGCCGAGGTCTTCGAGCAGCAGCTCCGGCCGCTGGGTGTCCTCGATGCCCCAGCCGCCGGTCAGGTAGTGGTGCACCGCCCGCAGCGCCCCGATGCCCACGTGGCCGTCGAAGCCGTCGAGGTCCCCGAACTCGCCGCTCAGCTCGTCCCGCGCCCACGCCTCCATCGCGCCGAGCTCCCAGATCGGGACGCCGTTCGCGAACGCCCGCTGCGAGCTCGCCTTCAGGCTCTCGATGTAGTGCACGGCGCGCTCCACCTGGGCCCGCTCCATCACGCCGTAGCGGCCCGGCACGAACAGCTCGAAGTCCAGCTCGAGCACGCGGCCCATGCTCGCCGGGAACTGCTCGAAGTGGAAGTCCGGGAACATGCCGTAGCGGGCGCCGGGCTGGGGGCCGACCATGAACACGACGTCCGCCAGCTGCACGGCGAGGTTCCCCGTGCCGGCGGTCGGGCCGGGGTAGAGGAGCCGCACCTCGATGTCGCCGACGCTGAGCGACTCGCCCTCCCCGCCCACGGTGCGCGTCACCGTGCTCTGCCCGTCGGCGCCGCGGCCGGCGATCACGCGCGCGGTGAGCTCGTGGGCGATCACCTCGGCATCGGGCGCCAGCTCCCGCCCGTGGCCCGCGTGGTCGAGGTGGTCGATCGTGCAGATCAGGGCCGTCACCGGCTTGCCGGGCAGGGTGCGCTCGATCGCCTCGCGGTACCCCCGCGCGGCCGCCGGCGAGTCGAGGGTGTTGAGCGCGACCACCTCCGGCCCGGCGTCCGCGAACAGCGCCGTGTAGCTGCCGCTGCCCACCGCGAAGACCCCCTCGCGGAGCCGCTCGACCGTGAGCTCGCTCACCGGTTGTCCTCGAGGCCCCAGCCGCCGGTCCGGAGGTGCACCATGAAGCGCATCAGGTTCGTGGCGATGTACTCGTCGTAGCGGAACAGCGAGGAGTAGCGCTCGGCCAGCCGCTCGCGCGCGTATGCGCCGACCTCACCGATGTCGTCGGGGTCGACTCCCTCGGCGAGCGCCGTCTGCGCGTGGTCGGCCATCTCCCGGTAGTAGTCGAGGTTGGCCTCGCAGCCCTGGCGGTCGACGGGCCAGAAGTGCCCCGGCACGAACACGTCCCAGTCGTCGAGCGCGAGCAGCCGCTCCATGCTCTCGACGTACGTGGACAGGTGCCAGTCCGGTAGGAACGTGTAGCCCACTCCCGGGATCACCGTGTCGACCATGAACAGCACGCCCCACTGCGGGAAGTGCGCCGCCACGTTGCCGGTCCCGTGCGTCGGGCCGGGATTCACGAGGCTGAACGAGACGCCGTCGATATCGAACTCGGATCGCTCCCCCGACCAGGTCTCGTCGGCCGGCGCCTGGCCGTCCGACTCCCGCGCCTCGATCACCGCCGCCGCCTCCTCGTGCGCGATCACCCTGGCCTCGGGCGCGAGGTCGAGCGCGAAGCCGCAGTGGTCCAGGTGGTCGTGCGAGTAGACGATCGTGTGGACCGGCTTGTGCGGGAACAGCCGCCCGATCGCGTCGCGGTAGGCGTTCGCCGATCCCGGCGAGTAGAAGGTGTCGAACGCGACGACCCCCTCGTCGCCCTCCAGGAAGATCGTCCGGTAGACGCCCTCGGCGGCCGTCCAGACACGCCCGCGCACGGGCGTGTAGTCCACCGTCGGCCGCCACTCGTAGCCGCCGAGCTGGTCGGGGATCCGGAAGATGCCGCGGTGGCAGCTCACCCGAGCATCGGGCCCGGGTCGCGCGCGAGCTCGAGCGTCGCGCAGTGGAGGCCGGCGATCGCGAACTTGTGGCTCTCCGAGAAGTCCACCTGGATCACCTCGACTCCCTCCTTCTCGAGCGCGGCGACCACCGTGGGCGACCCGGCGTTCATCACCACCTTGCCGGGCGCGAGGGTGACCGCGTTCACGGCGAGGTCCCAGTACTCCTCGATCGGCACCTCGATGATCTTGAAGTCGCGCCGCTTCAGGTAGCGGACGAAGGCGTAGTCCACGAGGTGGGGAGCCAGCACCGCGAGTCCCTGGTCCGGCACCATGAGGAACATGTCGGCGTGGGTAGTGCCGATGTTGCCGTGCCCGGTCGAGTCGACCCAGCCGGGGCTGTAGGTGGTCACGAGCTCGATGCCGAGGCCCTCGAGGATGAAGCGGATCTGACGCAGCCCCTCCTCGTTGGCGACCACCGAGTCGTTGAAGACGAAGGTCTTGTCGTCGAGCCAGCGGCCGGCGCCCGGCTCGCCCACGCCGCGTCCGTGGATCGTCAGGTAGATCGGCACCTGGAGGGCGGCCAGGGTCTGCGACCAGATCACCTCGCGGCCGCGCTGCCACGAGCCGAGGCCCATCCGGTGGAGGATCGCGCCGCCGCGCACCACGAGCCCGCCGCCCGCGAGCGTGACCAGGTTCTTGAGGTAGCCGTAGGCGCCGATCGCGGGCACCGGCGGCTCGATGTAGTTGACCTTCACGCCGTTCGACTCGAGCACGTCGTAGTACTCGTCGAACTGGGCCTGCAGCCGGCCGAGGTCGGCGTTGCCCGCGGCGGTCGAGTAGTAGTACTGCCACTCCTTGGCGTACTCCTCGCGCGTCTCGTTCTCCGTCGGCCGCGAGACGAGCACCTCGCGCAGCGTCCCGATGCCCTCCGCGCCCCAGCGGGCGCCCCAGATCTGCTCGACCTCGTCGTAGAAGTCGGTCTCGTGAAGCATCCAGTTGTGGAGCGGCTTGCCGGCGTCGAACCAGGGCAGCTCGTCGAGCACCGCCTGCTCGTCGTGCTCGGCCGCGGGCCGCGGGGAGGAGTAGCGCAGATCGAGCTCCTCGCCGGCGGCGGTCCGGACCCGGAAGGGCACGGACTCGCGCTCACCGATATCAGACCCCGACGGACGGTTCTTCAGCATGCCCGGCCTCCTCTTCGATATCTGATCAAATGTATGCTAACGAACCAACGCGGAGGGGAGAAGTACATGGACGACCGTGCTCTGCCGACGAGTTACAGCCGGCGTGACGTCCTCTCGAAAGGCGCGCTGCTCGCCGCCTCGGTGCCGCTGATGGGTGCCGCCCCGGCGCTGGCGGCGAGCGGCCATCGCCGCCGCGGGCGGCTCGGGCTGGTGGGCACGGACCACGTGGGACTGACGGTGCCGGACATCAAGGAGGCGATCGCCTGGTTCAAGGACGTCATGGGGGCGACCGACCCGCTGACGTTCGGCCCGATCAGCGACCCCAAGGGGACGCTCATGCACGACCTGGTGGGCGTCGACCGCCGCGCTGTCATCGATCAGATCACCGTGCTGCGCATCGGGCACAGCGCGAACATCGAGCTCTTCCAGTACCAGGCGCCCCACCAGAACCACACGCCGGCCAAGAACTCGGACTGGGCGGGCCACCACATCGCCTTCTATGTGAACGACATCGACGCGGCGGTCGCCTACATGGAGGGCAAGGGCGTGGAGAAGTTCATGGGGCCGTTCCCGATCACCGACGGTCCCGCCGCCGGCCAGTCGATCAACTACTTCAAGACGCCGTTCGGCACCTACATCGAGTTCATCACCTATCCGCAGGGCATGGCTTACGAGAAGAGCCCCGGGGTCAAGCCGCTGTGGTCGCCGAAGGTCAACGGCTCGGACTCCGAGGTGACGACGGTTCCGGGACTGCTCGGCATCGATCACATCGGCATCACCGTGCCGAACGTCCGCAAGGCCGCGGCCTGGTTCGAGGACGTGCTGGGCTTCAAGAACCCGCTGACGTTCGGGCCGATCAGCGACCCGACCGGGACGCTGATGCACGACCTCGTCGACGTCGACCCTCGGGCGGTGATCGACCAGATCCGGGTGGCCGGCGGCGGCGCCGGCCCCAACGTCGAGCTCTTCCAGTACGAGGCTCCCGACCAGAGCCGCCGCTTCGCGAAGAACTCGGACTGGGCGGGCCACCACATCGCCTTCTACGTCCGCGACATCGACAGGGCGGTCGCCTACATGAAGTCGAAGGGCGTGGAGAAACTGCTGGGCCCCTTCCCGATCACGGACGGCCCCGCGGCCGGCCAGACGATCAACTACTTCAAGACGCCCTTCCGCGTCTTCATCGAGCTGATCAGCTACCCGCACGGGATGGCGTACGAGAAGACGGCAACGGTGCCGTTGTGGGACCCACGGAAGAATCGGCGAGCGCGCCAGCAACCTCCACATCCGGCGGCCGGGTGACGTAGCCGGCCGGGCGAATTCGGGCCGGCCGGGTTCGAACCGCGAACCGTCCGTGCGGCAAAACGGTAAGACGAGCGGCGCAGACGACGCTGGGGACCAAAGGCTCGAACTCCGCGTCGCCCGCATGAGCTGTGGTCGCGACGGTGGAAGGAGGAAGTTCAAATGGCCCATCGCACTGTCGACATCCCAGACCGCCCCAGGACGACGGCACCATCAAACGGAGCCGTTCTTGCCAGGGGCGAGTCGCGAGAGGTCAGCGCCGCGGCACACCAGGCGTTCTGGCTGCTGCGGATCACGTTCACGGTCGCGCCGATCCTGTTCGGCGCCGACAAGTTCTTCAACTGGAGTGTTCACTGGCCGGACTACCTCGCCGGCTGGATCAACAGCATCGTGCCCGGCAGCGGTCAGGACATGATGTACGTGGTCGGCGGGATCGAGATCGCTGCCGGTCTGCTGGTGGCGGTGGCGCCGAGGATCGGCGCGTTCGTCGTCGCGGGCTGGCTGTTCGGAATCGTGATCAACCTGTTGACGAAGAACGCGCCCCAGTACTACGACATCGCACTGCGCGACTTCGGGTTGATGCTCGCCGCGCTGACCTTCGCCCGCCTCGCGCTCGCGGTCGTCCCCGCCCGCAAGTCCGGAGCGCTCCCCAGGCGGCCCTGACGACGCGAGGTGGTGAGTGAGATGTCGACTGTGGCCATCAACGGTCTCGGCAGAATCGGCCGGGCCGCGCTGAAGGTCCTGCTGGACGCCGAGGGGCTCGACGTTGTCGCGGTCAATGACATCGCCGATACGGACAACCTCGCGTACCTGCTCAGGTACGACACGGTCTACGGGCGCTACCACCGCGACGTCAAGGCGGAGGAGGGGGCGCTCGTGGTCGACGGCAAGCGGATCCCGGCTTTCTCCGAGCGTGATCCCGCCGAGCTGCCATGGGCCGACCTGGGTGTGGAGCTGGTGCTGGAGTGCACCGGGGTCTTCAAGGCCACCGAAGAGCTGGAGAAGCATGTTCAGGCTGGGGCGTCGTACGTGATTCTGTCCGCGCCCACGAGCTCGGAGGCAGTCCCCACGGTGGTGCACGGCGTGAACCGCCCGGACGGCCGACCGCGACTGATCTCGTGCGCCAGCTGCACGACGAACTGCATCACGCCTGTGATCGAGGTTGCCAACCGGTGGTTCGGAGTGGAGCGCGCGCTGATGACCACCGTCCACGCCTACACCGGGGGCCAGCGGCTGGTGGACGGGCCGAGCAAGAGCTTCCGGCGTGGCCGGGCCGGGGCCGCCAACCTGGTGCCCACCTCGACAGGCGCGGCGAAAGCCACTACTCGCGCGGTGCCGGAGCTCGCGGGCCGCTTTGACGGGGTAGCGGTGCGCGCGCCCATTCCGGTCGGCTCGATCGCGGACATCGTCTTCGTCGCCGGCCGGCCGACCGAGGCCGCCGAGGTCAACGAGGCGTTCATCCAAGAGTCCGCCAGTGCCCGCTACGCGGGCATCCTCGGCGTCTCGCGGGACCCGCTGGTGTCGGCCGACATCGTCGGCGACCCGCGGGCCGCCGTAATCGACCTCGACCTGACCAGGGTGGTGGACGGCACGCTCGTCAAGGTGATGGCCTGGTACGACAACGAATGGGGCTTCACACACCAGATGATCCGCGAGGCCCGCAGCGTCCTCGGCGTGTCCGGTCGCCCGGACTGATCCACGGATCACACGCCGGCTGAGCGCGGCACGACAACGACGGCACACCTCGCGGTCCGCACGAGGGCGCTCGAGACGCTCCCCAGCAGCACCGCTCCGACCGGGCCGTAACCGCGGGAGCCGAGGACGAGCAGGTCGAGGTGCACGGAGGCGTCCGCCAATGCATGGGCCGGATCTCCTTCGAGCAAAGCGCCGGTCACCTCCAGCCCACCCTCACGAGCAGTGGCTTCGGCCTCGCTCAGCCGGCGGCGCAGCTCGTCACGAAGCGTGTCGTCCACGGCGGCCAGTGGCAACTCCGCCGCCGCCTGCACCGTGACGGGAGGCAGGCGTTCGTGGACGCTGAGCAGCCTGAGGCGGAGATCGGCCGAGCGTGCCAGATCGGTGGCCCAGCTCAGCGCGGCCTGCGCCTCGGCGGAGCCGTCGTAGGCGCTCCCGACAAAGATGGGCGGCTGGCGGTCACGCGCGTAGCCGCTCGGGGCGATCGCGACCGGGCAGGGGGCGCCGGCGAGCAGACGTTCCGCTGTCCCTCCCGGGAGAACGCGGCCGAGTCTGGAGCGATGGGACCCGCCCACGACGATCACCACGGCGCGTTCGCTCTCGGCGGTTCTCTGGAGCCCCGCGGATGCGGAGCGGGCGGTCACGATGCGCAGCCTGCGGTCCGCCACCGGCAGGCTGAGCGCGCGCATCTGCGCGTGCACAGAGTCCGCCAGCTCGGTGACGAGCTCCTCGTACTTCGACTCCGAAAGCGTCCCGGAGAACGGACCGTAGGGGTGGACGAACACCGGGGACAGGTGGGCGTCCAGCAGCCCCGCGAGCGTCACGGCGAGCGCGAGTGCATCGGCAGACTGGTCGGAGCCATCGACGCCGACGATCACCGTGCCCGTGTCGGCGCCCGTCATGAACCGGACGCCGCGGCGAGTGTCGGCCGATGGACCATCAAATCAGCCCCAGCGCGAGCGTCGCGCCAGCCACCTTGACGAAGCCGGCGATATGGGCACCCACCACGTAGTTACCGGGAGCGGCGTATTCCTCAGCGGTCTCGAGGCAGCGGCGATGGACGTCGCGCATGATCTCGGCCAGGCGCCTCTCCGTGTAGTCGAAGGTCCAGGAGTCGCGGCTCGCGTTCTGCTGCATCTCGAGTGCCGAGGTGGCGACGCCGCCGGAGTTGGCTGCCTGGCCGGGCGCAAAGGCCAGGCCGGCGTCGAGCAGCAGCCGCACGGCGTCCGGGGTGGTGGGCATGTTGGCCCCCTCCGCCACCGCCAGGCAACCGTTCGAAAGCAGATGCGCCGCGTCCTGTGCCGTGAGCTCGTTCTGAGTTGCACATGGCAGCGCCACCTCGCAGGGAAGGTGCCAGATGTTGCCCCCGGGGAGGTAGCGGACGCCGGGGCGCTGCGCGGCATAGGCCTCCACGCGGGCACGTTCCTCCAGCTTCAGCTGCTTGAGCAGCGGCACGTCGATGCCCTGGGGCTCGTGGACGACCCCGTCCGAGTCGGAGCACGCCACAACGCGCGCGCCGAGCGCTTGGGCCTTCTCCATCGCGTGTATCGCTACGTTGCCCGAGCCGGACACCACACACGTACGGCCATCCAGCGACGAGCCGCGGGTGGCGAGCATCTCCTCGAGGAAGTAGACGAGGCCGTAGCCCGTGGCCTCGGTTCGAACGCGCGCGCCGCCCCATTCGAGCCCCTTGCCGGTGAGCACCGTCGACTCATAGCGGTTGGTGATTCGCTTGTACTGACCGAAGAGGAAGCCGAGCTCGCGTGTGCCGACGCCGGTGTCACCGGCGGGAACGTCGGTGTGCTCGCCAAGGTGGCGATAGAGCTCAGTCATGTAGCTCTGGCAGAAGCGCATCACCTCGTCATCGGAACGCCCGCGCGGATCGAAGTCGGCGCCGCCCTTGGCACCGCCGAGCGGCATGCCGCTGAGCGCGTTCTTGAACACCTGCTGGAAGCCGAGGAACTTGATCGTGCCGAGGTGCACCGCCGGGTGGAAGCGCAGCCCGCCCTTGTAGGGGCCGAGCACGCTCGAGAACTCGACCCTGAAGCCGCGGTTGATCTGCACCTCGCCGTGGTCGTCCTGCCACGGGACCCGGAAGATGATCTGCCGTTCCGGCTCGCAGAGCCGCGCGATCACGTTGTGGCGGGCGAACTCGGGGTGCTTCACGAGCACCGGGCCGAGCGACTCCAGCATCCCGTGCACGGCCTGGTGAAACTCCACCTCGCCCGGGTTCCGCCGCACAACGTCCGCGTAGAGCGGCTCGATCTTCTCGTCGAGCAGCACGGCCGGCAGCGTAGTAGGCCGCGGCTCCAGCGTGGTTGCCATCACTACAGAGCGCCGGCGAGCACGACCGCGAGCGCCATCAGAGCGGCCGAGGTGAGCGCGAGAATCGCGATCCCCGAGAACCGGCGGCGGCGCTGTCCTACGCGCGAGAAGATCGGGAGCCTGTCCGGGTCTCTGCTGGGGGCGCGGCTCTGGCGGCTGGCCGACATCTGCTCCTCCTTGGTTGCTGGGCCTGCGTCTAATGCTCGCCGACGAGGGGCGCCCGGCCAATCGGCCTGGTTGACCATTCGCTGCCGGGAGAGACCCCATCTCCAATCTGCGCAGGTGCGGTACCGGGTGAGCGGCAGTCAGCCGACTTGCCCGCTCCATCTTCATGGGGCGCGCCCGCCCGGAAGATGAGGACGCGGCCCCATGTCCGGATGGCGCCGGCGTTGTGAACCTGAATGGCAGGACGCCGCGTCAGACGCGGCGTCGAACTTTCGACCAAGAAGGAGCAACCGCGATGTACGCCTCGGGCGCACTCAGCCGGCAGTCAGTCCCCGTCACCCACGAGGGGCACCGCCTCATGCGCGAGCTGCTCGACGAGCTCACCGGCCCGGGGCGCGCCGAGGCGACGGCGCGCCTGCGCGATGCCCGCGGCGACGGCGACAGCCCCGCCGACAATCCCGAGCTGATGGACGCGCTCGAGGAACAGATGCGCCTGGAGCGGCGCATCGCGGAGCTCGAGTCGCGTCTGGCGCGCGCCGAGGTGGTGTCCGGTGGCGTTGACGCCCAGGGGCGCGCTGCCCTCGGCGCCCGCGTGCGGCTCCGGCGCGTGGACGCCGCGGCTCCCCAGATCGAGTACGAGCTGGTGAGCTCAGTGGAGGGAGACCCGTCCCGCGGCATGCTCTCGGTGGAGTCCCCGATCGGGGGCGCGCTGCTCGGCCGCGTGGCCGGCGAGACCGTCGAGGTCGACGCTCCGGGCGGAGCGATCAGGTTCGAGGTCGTCGCCGTCGAAGACGCCGCGGTTCCGTACGCTGAAGCGGCATGACCGTGGAGCTGGCCGCCGGCCGCCGGCGGGTACGGATCAGCAGCGCGGACCGCGTGCTGATTCCGGACGTGGGGCTCACCAAGCTGGATCTCGCCCGCCACTATGCGGGCGTCGCCGACGCGATGCTCCCGCACGTGCGCGAGCGGCCGCTGACCCTGCACAGCTTCCCCGCGGGGATCGAGAAGGACGGCTACTTCGTCAAGGACGTGCCGCGCCACTTCCCGAAGTGGATCGCCACCGCCCTCGTGCCCAAGCGCGAGGGCGGAGCGATCCGGCAGGTGGTCGCGCGTAATGCCGCGACCCTCGTCTACCTCGCCGGCCAGAACTCGATCGCCCTGCACGTGTGGCCCAGCCGGGCGGACCGGCTCGAGCGCCCGGACCGCCTCGTCTTCGACCTCGATCCCTCAACTCACCGCTTTGCCGAGGTGCGGGCGGCGGCTCGCGCGCTGGGCGACCTGCTGCGCGACATCGGGCTCACGCCGTTCGCGATGACCACGGGCTCGCGCGGCCTGCACGTGGTCGCCCCCGTGCGCCGCACGACGGACTTCGACACCGTTCGCCCGTTCGTCCGCGAGCTGGCGGAGCTGCTGGCGAAGCAGGATCCGGCGAGGCTCACCGTTGAGTTCCGCCGCAAGCGGCGGGGCGAGCGGATCTACGTGGACGTGGGGCGAAACGTCTACGGGCAGCATTCGATTGCGCCCTATTCGGTGCGTGCGCTTCCGGGCGCGCCGGTGGCCACACCGCTGCACTGGGAGGAGCTGAGCGATCGCCGCCTCGATCCCCAGGGCTGGACCGTTACCACCATCGGCGACCGGCTGGCCGAGCTCGGCGACCCGTGGAGCAGCATCGGCCGGCACGCCGGCGGAATCGGACGCGCCCGCCGAGCCCTGGAGCGCGCTTACGCCTGAATCAGCCCGCGCCGGATGGCGTAGCGCGTGAGCTCCACGCGGTCGCGCAGGCCGAGTTTGTCGAGGATGTTCTGTCGGTGGCGCTCGACGGTCTTCACGCTGATCACGAGCTGCTCGGCGATCTGCTTGCTGGTCTGGGCCTCCGCGATCAGCTTGAGCACCTCGAGCTCACGCGGGGTGAGGATGTCGGGCTGCTCGTCCTCACCCCGGTCGATGTAGTCACGCACCAGCGTGTTGACCGCAGACGGGTAGAGGAACGACTCCCCACGCATGGTCGCCCGGCAGGCCTCGACGATGTCCTCGTCGGCGCCCGATTTGAGCACATAGCCGGAGGCGCCCGCCTTGAGCGATTCGAACAGGTACTGCTCACTGTCGAACATCGAGAGCATGAGCAGCCGGATCTCGGGCGCTCGCCGCGAGAGTTCGGTGGCGGCCTGGATACCGGTCATGCGCGGCATCGAGACGTCGAGGATCGCGAGGTCCACGTCCTCGGCGAGCGCCTTCTCCACCGCCTCGGCCCCATCGGTCGCCTCGGCCACGACCCGCAGGTCCGGCTGCGCGTCGAGCACGCGGCGCAGGCCGGAGCGCACGATCGGGTGATCGTCGGCGATCAGGATCCGGGTGACGAGCGGGATCGCCATCAACGCTCCACTGCCGGCTCGTTCGCGGTCGGCACCTCGAGGCGAACCTCCACGCCGCCGTTCGGACCGGGCTTGACGGCGAGCGCCCCGCCGACGAGCAGGGACCGCTCCCGCATCCCCCTGATACCCCCGTGCTCTCCGGGAGCGCGGCCGTTGGGGAAGCCGCGGCCGTCGTCGGAGACAGTGAGGACGACGCTGCCCGAGCCCTGCTCGAGCCTGATGCTCACGTGGCTTGCGTTCGCATGGCGGATGACATTGGTGAGGCTCTCCTGTGCGACGCGGTAAACCGCGAGCTCCACCTCCTCCGCCAGTGGCGGCAGCGCGTCGGGGAAGTCGCGATCGATGCGGATTCCCGCCCTCCGGCTCAGCACGCTCGACAGCTCGGTGAGGGCGCTGATCAGACCCAGGTGCTCCAGCATCTCCGGTCGCAGCTCGCGCGAGATCCGCCGCACCTCCTCGAGCGCCTGGCGGACCGATCCCTTCGTATCCACGAGATCGGCCTGACGTTCGGTGGGGAGCGAGGGCCCGAGCGCGTCGAGCTCGAGCAGCACTCCGGTGAGCACCTGTCCGACCTCGTCGTGGAGCCCGCGCGCGATCCGCGCCCGCTCGGCCTCCTGCGCGGCGAGGGCGCGACCACCGCTCTCTCGACGCTCGGTCTCCAGGCGGTCAAGCATGTCGTTGAAGGCTCTCACCAGCCGGCCGATCGTGCCCCCATACCGCTCTGGCAGCCGCTGCCCGGGATGCAGCAGGTCCACCGTCTCCATCCGCTGCGCGAGCCGCTCCAGCGGCCGGAAGGCGCCCCGCAGCAGCAGGAAGTCGAGCAGCAGGATCACAGCCATCCCTCCCACCAGCACCGCCACCTCGACCAGCGCGACGCGGGGACTGATCTTCACCGGCGTGACGATGAGAAGCACCGTGGCGAGGATCAGCGCCGCTGCGGTGACGGCGAAGGCACGCCAGAAGATTGAGAGCCCCGGATGGTGCATGCACTTGCCGCGGTAGTTTTAGCTGGCCGTTTCCCGCTCTGCGCGGGCCAACCGCAGCTGCGACCGCGGCCTGGTCTGCGGCGGGGCGATCAACACAGGGCATGTGGTCGCGCTCTCGAGCTCGCTCGCGAAGTTCGACCCGGGTAACAGGCGCAGCCTGCCGTTCCGGCCGGATCCGATGATGATCAGGTCTGCTGCCTCTTCGGCGGCGATCTGAGCGAGACGAACTGCCTGCTCCCCGGCGGCGACGCGGACATCGGCCCGCGCTTGCGGCGCCGCATCGAGCATCAGGCGAGACACCAGGCGGCGGGCCTGTTCGATCGACTCCCCACAGGCGACGTGGACGACCACGAGCCGTACCCGGAGTCGCTCGCTCAGGGCGGCCGCGAGCTGTAAGGCGTCGCGGGCGCTCCGAGAATCGTTCACGCCGCACAGGATCGTTCCGCTCATGGTCACGCGCCCCCGCCCGGACCTTCCGGCTTGGACATCTGGTCGGTGGTTTCGGCGAGCATGGTTCGTCCTCTCCGGGGCGCAGGGGCGGGTTGCCCATCGCCAAGACAACAGCACGGGCGTGCGCACAACCATGGGGTCTGCTGCGTAGTCCGGCGCGGTCTCGACCCCATCGATTGGCTGCTGCTGCCGTGGGTCGCCGCGACGTACTGGGTCCCGCGCGCAAATACTGGGGGCACACCCCATGGGCGCATGCGGCCAGTCGCCGTACGGTCTCATTCATGGCTTCACTGACTGTCGAACGGATGTCGCATCGCCGCCGAAGCGTGGCGCCCGCGAGGGGGCTGACGGTTGTGGTCGGGCACGACGGCTCGCCGGCGGGAATGGCGGTCGTCCGGGATGCCGCGCGCCGCGCCGGCCCGGGCGGCTACGTGATCATCGTCCACGCGCTGCCGCTCGGAGCGTCGCCCGAAGACCTCGAGCGTGATGGGGGCTACGTGGGGCTTGTCTCCTCGTTGCTCGACAGCGTCGACCCTTCGGGCCCCGACGGTCCGTCGTATGAGACGCGGGTGGTCGTGGGGCCGGCGTCGAAGGCGCTGCTGGAAGCGGCGCAGCGATACGACGCCGACGAGATCGTCCTCGGCGCGGCGGCGAACCGCCGTGCTCGCGGCGCCATCGGCCGCGTGTCCGCCGCCGTGCTGCGGAACTCCACCTCGCCCGTGACGATCGTTCCGCCCCCTCGGCGCGCCCATACCGCGCACCTTCGTGCCGGAGACCCTTGGTTTTCATAATGCCACTGTGCAAAACTTGTCGGCCGTGGACCTGCCTTTCCCTGTCGGCCCGGACGACGTCCTGGCGCAGCCCACGCGGGCCCACCTCTTCGCCCTGCTGTCCGAGCTCAAGCGACCCGCCGGCACCGTGGAGCTGGCCGAGCAGCTTGGCCTGCACCCCAACGGCGTACGCGTGCATCTCGAGCGCCTCGAACACGCGGGCCTCGTGCAGCGCGCACGCGTCCGCCAAGCGCGGGGCAGGCCGCCCGACGCCTGGACGATCGCTCCGGGCGCGCGGCCGGGCGGCCACTCCCCGAGCGCGTACGCGCACCTCGGACGCTGGCTCGCCCGAGCCATTCCATCGCTCCCGCGCCGCCTCCGCGAGGTCGAGGTCACCGGCCGCGCAATCGGCCGAGAGCTTGCGCCGCACGCCGGGAGCCCGGCCGGCGACGCCTTCGAGACGACGCTCGCGGCACTCGGCTTCCAGCCCCGGCGGCAAGCCGATGGCAGCGGGGCCGTGACCTTTTGCCTCGGTAACTGCCCCTATCGCGATGCCGTGCGCGAGAACCAGGAGGTGATCTGCGCGCTCCATCGCGGTCTCACGCGCGGCCTTCTCGACGTGCTCGAGCCGCAGGCCAAGCTCACCGCCTTTGAGCCGCGCGACCCATACGAGGCGGGCTGCCTGATCGAGCTGGCCGGACTGGCGCCCGCCGCCACAGGCGAGTGAGCGCCACCCGCTGCCGCAGACGAGCGATCGCGCCGGGCTCCCAGCGGCCCAGCCGGCTCGTGATCGTCTTCTTCACCGTCGCCCTGCTGATGCTGATCGCCGCCGCCCTGGCCGGGGTGGCCAACGCGCTCACAGGACGTTCGTGGCTGCACTGGCTTGCCCTGCACCTCGCGCTACTCGGGGGCGTGTCACAGCTGATACTCGGCGCTGCCCAGTTCTTCGTCTGCGCGTTCCTCGCCACCGATCCACCTTCGCGGCGGCTGGTTCGAGCCCAGCTTGTGACATGGAACGCGGGAACGGTGCTGGTGGCGGTCGCGGTGCCCACCGGAGTGAGCGGCCTGGCGGACGCGGGCGTCGCTCTCGTCTGCGCCGGCCTCGCGCTCTTCCTGCACGCGCTGCGGAGCATGCAGCGGAAATCGCTCCAGCGGGCGCCGTGGGCGGTGCGCTGGTACATGACCTGCGCGGCCTGCCTCGCGTTCGGGGCTCTGGTGGGAGCGCTGCTTGCTCGCGGCACCCCGTGGTCGCACGGGAGCCTGCTCGGCACTCACCTGGCACTGAACATCGGCGGCTGGCTCGGCACGGCCATCGTGGGCACGCTCCACACGTTCTTTCCCTCACTCACGCAGACGCGCCTGCGCCACCCCTGGCTTCAGGTGCCCACCTTCTGGCTCTGGCTGCTCGGCGTCGCCCTACTGGCCGTCGGGGCCGCCGCCGGCAGCCAGGCGGTGGTCGCGCTCGGCTGGCTGGGGCTGACGTCTGCGGCGTCCTGCCTCAGCATCAACCTGATCGCGTCGCTGCGCAGCGCGGATGCCGCCCTGACCCTGCCGGCGCGGCTCATCGCGCTCGCACAGTGCTTTCTCGTGGCGGGGCTCGTGCTCGCGTTTGCGGCAACGCTGCGCGACGGCTTCGGAGCCGCCTTCGTAGGAAATGCGCGAGCTGCCCTCGCCAGCCTTCTCATCGCCGGCTGGATTGGCCTGACGGTGACGGGAGCGCTGCTCCACCTGTTCGCGGTGGTGGGACGCGTTCGCCGCTTCGCGCTGGCGATGCCGGCGCCGCGGCCGCAACGCGACCGCGCGCTGAGCGCCGCCGCCGCGCTCGCGGTCGCCGCTCTCGCGCTCTCGCATGGCGGGGGACTGGGCGAATTCACCCGCCCGGCGACGGTCGCCCTAATCGTCGTGATGGCCGCGCTCGGCAGGGAGCTGGTGCCGCTGGCCTGGCGCGCTCTGCGCCCGGGCCGTGAGCCCTTCACCGAGCGCCGCGGCATGTGACGCGATCCTGCGCGTCATTGGTGATTGGCGGCGACGAGCTCGCGGTCGGCGGGTGACCCTGCGCTCATGACGGACCGCCTCGAACGGCGGCCCCAGGCTTCGCCTCTGTCGCGTCGTCGCGCCTGACGACGTGCCCCCGGTCATCGAAGTAGAACACGATGGTCGGCACGCCGAAGTGCGAGCGCACCCGTTTGGCGACACGGTGCTCGCGCCAGTTCTCCTCCGGGCTGCCAGGGACGTGGAGCCTGAGCACGATCAGATCGGCATCGAAATCCGCCAGCGCATCGGCAATCGCCGCGATCTGGTCCTCGTCTCCGACCGTTCCGTCGGCCTCCAGACCGCTCGCGTGCATGTGGTCGAAGACCTTGTGCAGACGCTCGTCCGCCGACACGCGCGCTCGGTCGATGTCGCCGGCCAGCGATTGCAGCCAGGTCGTCAGGGTCGGGGCGACGACGTAGATCTCCTGTGCCTCGTCGATGAACGGAAGAAGCGCTTCGGGGACCGCGTTGGCGTCGGCCAGGTGCTCATTGGTCAGGACAAGAATGCGTTCTGGCATTGGATCCTCCGTGGGAAGTGCTGCTCGGGTCGCGTTCAATCTCAGGCTCGCGCGCCGAGGACAGGTCGACAATGGGAAGCCGGCCGTATTGACGAGTCGCGTAGACCTCATCCGGGCGATCGACCGGTGAGGCCGGCCGCCGTCGGTCGACCCTGCCCGGTAAGGATCCGGCCCGACACGACGCTGGGGGATTGATGACTCAAATCTCGACCGCGTCCGAATCCGTCGCCATCGACCAGGTGACGATCGCTCCGCTTGCCCGTCCCCGGGACGGGCGCATCACGATCGATGTTCGCCTCGAGGGCCCAGTGTCGGTCCGCTTCCGTCGGGCGCTCCTGCTTCGGGTGGAGCAGGGTGTGACCGACCTCCTCGGCTGGGGCCGCGAGGAGAATCCGCCGCGCCGCGCCCAGCGATTCCTGGCCGTCCCGGATCCGTACGACCCCCAGCTGATCCACCTGCGCGGCAGAATTGCGCCGGAGGATGCCTGGGACATCGTGACCGAGGTCGTATATCCGGCGATCGCGCAAACCGCCGTAGGAGCGGGCGATCTCTCAACTCCGCGGGAGCTCACATGAGCGTTCTGACGGCCGCGCGCATCGTGCTCGACGATTCACCGGAGCCGCTCCACGCTGACGCGATCTATCGCCGCATGGTCGAGCGGGGGCTGTGGAGCAACCACCACGAGCGCCCCGAGGCGACGGTGGCGGCCGCGATCCTGTCCGAGATCGGCAGGCATCCCGGCGAATCGCCGTTTCGCGAGACCCCCGACCGCGCGTTCGCGAGCCGCTCGCGGAGCAGAGAGTGACCGCCTCGGCCGGCATGGGCGGTTCCGGCCGGCTCCCCGGTGCCGTGCCGCCAGGCGCAGTGGATGCCGTCAGACGCGAGTTTCGCCGTTCTCGCCGTTCGCCGGGCCCGAACGGCTGGGCTGCCCGCCGGCTGCGACAGCAGCTGCCGCGCATCGCGCTGCACGAGGCCCTGGAGATCCTGCTCGGATGGCGCGGAGATCCGCGCTTCGACGCCGGGGCCGTGGCCTGGCACGCACGGCTCGCGGGGCACGCCCCGTCCCTCACGCTCGAAGATTCCGAACACGCGCTGAAGGCGCTCGAAGAAGTTCGCGGTTCGAGCCCCGAGGCGGGCGCGCTCGCGCTCCGCGCACTGTGTGAGCGCTATCAGCTCGAGGACGTCGCGTCAGTGCTCGCGGACTGGCTGGCGCGACGCCGGTCGGCCGGGGGGCTCTAGCCATGCGGGCTCGGCCCATGACAAGGTGCCACGGCATCTGGGGCACCGAGATCCTCTGGGGACGCGCCGTCACGTACCCAGGGGAGTAGGCCATGGCCATCGACGTGCGCGCCAAGCGGGTTTACGAGGAGGCCAACACCGGCGACGGCTACCGGGTCCTCATCGACCACGTCTGGCCCCGCGGCGTCTCCCGCGAGCGCGCTCGGCTGGACGAGTGGGCGCGTGACCTGGCGCCCAGCGACGAGCTGCGCAAATGGTTCGACCACGTGCCCGAGCGCTTCGGCGACTTTCGCTCCCGCTATCGCAAGGAGCTCGCGGCGCGGGCCGAGCACGTCGAGCAGCTCCGCCGGCGGGCGGAAAAGAGCCCGCTCACGATCGTCTACGCCGCCCGCGACACCGAGCACAACAACGCCGTCGTGCTCGCGGAGCTGATCCGAGCCGGCTGACGCGGCGCGCGTCGCGGCGCCCATCCGAGATCGCGTGGACTGGCGTGCGGCGGCAGCTCGCCGCGAATCGGCCATCCGCCGTGCGTAAATGGAGCGCAGGCCCCATTGGCGCGGCCGTGCCCAGCTGTGAGTCTCGGATCAGACGCCGCCAACCGCAGCGTCGCCTGTCCAGCGAACGAAGGAGCACAGAGCGATGGCCGCCCCTGCCGCCCAGATCGGCAACCACACAGCCTCGGCGATACCTCGCCGCCGACGGCGGTCCGCCCGGCGCGATCGGCCGGTCGGCGACCCCACCAGGCGCCGAGGATCGCCGGCCGAGGTGGCCGAGGCTCGCGACGAGCCCGTGCTCGCCCGCGACGCAATCGAGGCGCCGCGCTTCGATCGAAAGTCACAAGCCTGGCTCGACGAGCTCCGCTCGTGTGACGCGCGCCGCGACGAGGCCATCGAGCGCCTCCATGCGCTCCTGGTCCGCGAGGCGCGGTTTGAGATCGGGCGGCGAACGGCCTTCTTGACTCATCCGTCCGGCCGAGATCTGGACGACCTTGCCGAGCAGTCGGCCAATGACGCAGTGGTCGCGATCCTGGCCAAGCTCGATCAGTTCCGCGGCGACAGCCTCTTCACCACCTGGGCACGCCGGTTTGTGCAGCGGGAAGCGCCCGCGAAGATCCGTCGGCGCCTGGGGCCGGCTCGCGAGTTCCCCACCGATGGCGACTTCGAGAACGCGCACATGTGGCCCGTCCATGCCAACTCACCCCACGAGCTGACTGTCGCGAAGGAGTCGGCCCAAGAGCTGGCTCGCCTGATCGCCGACGAGCTCACGACGCGCCAGCGTGAGGTCCTCGTCGCGCTGACCATCGATGGTGAGCCGACCGCGGAGCTCGCGAAGCGCCTCGACACATCCACCGGGGCCCTCTACAAGAACCTCCACGACGCTCGCCGCAAGCTCGAGGCCGGCCTTGCCGGGGCCTGAAGCGATCAGCGATCGGCTCGTCGGCGTAAGACCTTCGAGCGTCGCGACGCTGGGGGATAGATGAGCAAGAAGTGGCCCCTCCCTCGCGTGTCGGTCCCAAGAGCGCCCGCGGCCTCATGAGCGCGCGCATCCTGATCGCGTATTGCGGAGAGCTGAGCGAGGTCGCGGAGGCGCTGGCCGAGGGAGCTGCGCCGCACAGCAGGGAGGTGCGGATCGCCGAGTTGGACGTCCTCCTTCGAGATGACGGAAAGGCCGCTCTCCGAGAGCTCGAACTGTGCGACGGAGTCGCGTTGGGCACGCCGGGAGATGCCGGAGCGCCCGCCGCGGAGGTGATGCGCCTACTGGAGCTGACCGAACGGCTGTGGGCGAGCGGGAGGCTTCACGACAAGGTCGTCACGGTGTTCACAGATCGTCCCCAGATACCTGCCGCGGACGCCGTCATCTTCCCGATCTACTCCGCGCTCTATCACTGGGGAGCCATCGTCGTCGGGCCACGCGACTTCGAGCTGCCCCACGCCGGCGAGCCGGATGCGCGGCTCACCGCCGCTCGTTACCGCGGCCGCCGGCTCGCCCGCCTGGCCGGAACGCTCGCCGACGAACGAGCCGCTCTTACCCGGGTACAGCTGTGAAGCGCCGGCTCAGCGGCCGACGCTCGCCAGCGCCTCGAGCTTGTGCTCGATGCAGTCGAGCAGCTCGCGGTAGGAGTCGCAGAAGGCCGTAACTCCTTCCCGCTCCAGCGCGGCGGTGATGCTTGGGAGCTGGATTCCGGCCGCCGTGGCATCCGCGAGCACCTGCGCGGCCGCGGCCGGGTCGGCGTCGACGGTGCGAGCGACCTCGCCGTGCTCGCCGAACGCCTGCAGCGTCTGCTCGGGCATCGTGTTGATCACGTCGGGCCCGATCAGCTCCGCGACGTAGAGCACATCGGAGTAGGCGGGGTTCTTGGTGCCGGTGCTTGCCCACAGGGGCAGTTGCGGCTTGGCTCCCAGAGCCACGAGGCGCTCCCATTCCGGCCCGGCGAACTTGGCCCGGTAGCGCTGGTAGGCCACGCGCGCGCTGGCGATTGCGGTGCGACCCCGGAGCCGGGAGTCCTCGTCGAGCTGGGCATCGACCTTGGTGTCGATGCGCGAGAGGAAGAACGAGGCGACGGAGGCGACCTGCCCAATGGGCTCACCCGCCTGGGCGCGCGCGGTCAGGCCGCGCAGATAGGCGTCGATGACCTCCTCGTAACGCTCGATCGCGAACAACAAGGTGACGTTGACGTTGACGCCGCGGCGAGTCAGCTCCTCGATCGCGGGCAGCCCGGCCCGCGTGCCGGGGACCTTGATCATCACGTTGGGCTCATCCAGGCGCTGCCAGAGGTCACACGCCTGCGCGATCGTCGCCTCGGTGTCATCCGCGAGATCGGGGGTGCACTCGAACGACATGAAGCCGTCGCGACCGCCGCTCCGGTCGTAGGCGGGCCGCAGCTCGCGGGCCGCAGCGCGCACGTCGTCGAGCGCCAGCGTGAAGAACAGCTCCTGTGTCTCGAGGTGGCCACCGGACGCCAGACCGCGCAGCTGCTCGTCGTAGAGGTCAGAGCCGGTGATCGCCTTCGCGAAGATCGTCGGGTTCGAGGTTGCGCCCGTCACGCTGAAGTCGCGGATCAGTGCGGCAAAGTCGCCGCTCGCGAGCAGCTGGCGCGAGATCGTGTCGAGCCAGATCGAGACGCCGGCCTCGTGCAGCCGGCGCAGGTTGGGATTCGATGACACTGTCGTCCTTTCAGCTAGGGATGGTGAGCTCGCCGACCAGCGACTCGAGCGGCGTGTCGGGGTCGCTGAGCGCGCCCACGTCGACGGGCCGGCCTGTGCGGATGAGTGCCTGCACCTGTTCATTGACGTCCCAGACGTTGACGTTCATCCCGGCAACCACGCGTCCGCCCCTCAGCCAGAAGGCGACGAACTCGCCCGCCCCGCGGTCGCCGCGGAAGACGACCTCGTCCCATTCTGGGGCATGGCCGGAGTACTCCATGCCGGCGTCGTACTGGTCGGAGTAGAAGTAGGGAATGCGGCCGTAGCTGGCCGGCTCGCCGAGCATCGCCTGAGCTGCGACCGGGCCCTGGTTGAGTGCGTTGGCCCAATGCTCGACGCGGATCCGCTCTCCGTAGAAGGGATGCCATGCACGAGCCACATCGCCCGCGGCGAATACGTTCGGAGCCGACGTCTGCAGCCTCTCGTTGACGATGACGCCGTTGTCGATCGTCAGGCCGGCGTCCTGGGCCAGCTCGACGCGCGGCACGACCCCGATGCCGACGACCGCGAAGTCGCACTCGATCGCCCGGCCGGCGCTGGTGCGGACGCCCGCGACCGCGCCGTTGCCCTCGAAGGATTCGACCCCTTCGCCGAGCGCCAGTTCGACCCCGTGGCCGGCGTGCAGGTCGCGGTAGAACGCGCCGATCTCGGTGCCGAAGATACGTTCGTTCGGCAGCGTGAGGGGATCGACGATCGTGACGTCGAGGCCGCGCTGCCGCGCGGAAGCGGCGAATTCGCTGCCGATCCAGCCCGCCCCCACGACCACGACCCGGCCGCCCGCGTCGAGACGCTCGCGCAGGACGTCGCAGTCCGCGAGGGTCCGCAGGTAGTGGATGCCGTCGAGATCGGCGCCGGCGACCGGGATTCGCCGCGGCTCCGCACCGGTCGCAAGCAGCAGCCGGTCGAAACGGAGCACGCGGCCGTCGTCGAGGATCACCCGCGATGCGTCGGGGTCGACACTCGCCACGGTGGTACCGGTCTCGAGCTCGATGTCATGCTCGGCGTAGAAGCCGTCCTCGTGCACGTAGGCCTTCTCGCGCGGAGACTCCCCGCGCAGATAGTCCTTGGTCAGCGGCGGGCGCTCGTACGGGCGCTCGGCCTCGGAGCCGAGCAGGACCACCCGCCCGTCGAAACCCCGCTCGCGCAGCTCTTCGGCCGCCTTGGCGCCCGTGAGGCTCGCGCCGACGATGATGAAAGTCTGTTCGCTCATTGCATTCTCGCTCCGCTCAGAACGCTCAGCCCCGCCCGCGCGCGGGCGCGCGCGAAAGGGCCGATGACGTCGATGGTCTGGCTGGTCCATGTCTCTCCAGCGTCCTGATCGGCGGTTGTCTTACGCGGCGGACCCGAGTAAGAACGTTGTTCGAGGCGACGCTGGATCAGGTGCATGAGGAATTCGACGGCGGCTGAGGCCGAACCGCGCCCGCGGGCGGCCGGGTACGCGCCGATCCGAGACTACGCGGCGATAGGGGACGGCCGCGCTGTGGCCATGGTCGCTCGTGACGGGGCCATCGATTGGCTCTGTCTCCCGGACCTCGACTCGTCGAGTGTCTTCGGCGCGCTGCTCGACGCCGAGCAGGGCGGCAGCTTCGAGTTGTGCCCGAGCGTGCCGTACCGAGTCGAGCGGCGCTATCGGCCGGGGACGAACGTGCTCGAGACGACCTTTCACGCCCAGGGTGGTGTCGTGCGGGTGGTCGACGCGATGACCACCGCTGGGCCGGGCCTCGCGCCGTTTCGCGAGCTCGCTCGGCGAGTCGAGGGCATCGCCGGCGACGTTTCCCTCAGATGGCGCATCGAGCCGCGGTTCGGCTACGCGCAAGCGACCACTCGCATCGGGCGGCGGCTCGGCATCCCGGTGGCAACAGCCGGCGCCAGGGCGGTCGCGGTCCAGTGCTGGAATGCGGACGAGTCGGCCACCGACCGGCTCTCCATCGGGGGGAGCGTCGACGTCCGGGCAGGCGAGTCCGCACTGATCGCGTTGAGCGCTTCTGACCAGGAGCCGCTGGTGTTCTCGTCGCGCGAGCAGGTGGAGGCGCGTATGGACGCGACCGGTCGCGCGTGGGAAGAGTGGTCGGCGGCCCGTGACCATGACGGCCCGTGGGGCGACGCGGTCATACGCAGCGCGCTCGCCCTGAAGCTGCTCGTCCATGCCCCGTCGGGGGCGGTTGCCGCCGCGTCGACCACCTCGCTGCCCGAGGACATCGGCGGAGAGCGCAACTGGGACTATCGCTTCTCCTGGGTGCGGGACTCGGCGTTCACCGTCGGGGCGTTCCTCGGGCTGGGCTACGCGGAGGACGCGCGCGCCTACTTCTGGTGGCTCATGCACGCCTCCCAACTCACCAAGCCGCGCCTGCGGGTCCTCTATCGCCTCGATGGCGGGGCCAATGCGCGGGAGCGGACGCTGCCGCTGAACGGCTACCGCGCGTCACGGCCTGTGAGGATCGGCAATGCCGCGGCCATGCAGCTCCAGCTCGACACCTACGGCGAGCTGCTTCAGACGGCGTGGCTGTACGCGACGAGTGGGCACAGGATCGACGCGGACATCGCTCGGCGGCTGGCCCAGATGGCCGATTTCGTCTGCCGGATCTGGCGGCATCCAGACGCTGGGATCTGGGAGGTGCGAAGCCAGCCGAGACACTTCACCCAGTCGAAGATGATGTGCTGGGTTGCCCTCGACCGCGCGGGTGACCTCGCCCGGCGGGGCCTGATACCCGACCGCCACGCGCCGCGCTGGGCTCGAGAGGCGCAGACGATCCAGGACTTCGTCGAGACGCGCTGCTTCTCCCAGGTGAAGCGGAGCTACGTGCGCCACCCGGACTCCGACGAGCTCGATGCGAGCCTGCTGCTCGGGGTGCTCTTCTCCTACGGAGACCCGAGGTCGGAGCGCTGGGCCGGGACGATCCAAGCGGTGCGCCGCGAGCTTGGGAATGGGCCGTTTGTACACCGTTACACCGGGGAGGACGGCGTCGAGGGATCGGAGGGCGCGTTCCTAACCTGTTCGTTCTGGCTCGTTGAGGCACTCGCACGCAGCGGCCGGGTTGAGGACGCCGTGGAGCTCATGGATCAGCTCGTCGGGCTGGGCAACGACGTGGGGCTGTACTCGGAGGAGATCGAGCCGGCCACGGGTGCGTTTCTCGGGAACCTCCCGCAGGGCCTCAGCCACCTGGCGTTGATCAGTGCCGCGCTCGCGGTCGCTGAGACGAGGGCGGCGTGAGCATCTGGGGCGCGATCGCAGGCGGGTTCGCCGGCACGCTGGTGCTCACCACCGCGCTGCGAGCGGCGAACGAGCTCAACCTGACGCGCATGGACCTGCCGTTCCTGCTCGGCACCGCCTTCACCGACGACCGAACTCGGGCCAAGGCGCTCGGGTACGTCCTCCACTTCCTGGTGGGGCTGGCGTTCGCGCTGATCTACTACGCGATCTTCGTCGCGATCGGGCACAGCGGCTGGTGGCTCGGAGCGATCTTCGGCCTCGCGCATGGCCTGTTCTCCGGCACCGCTCTCGTGGATACCCTGCTTCCGCTCGTTCATCCGCGCATGGGCACACGGTCGACGGCGGCCCCATCGGTCGCCCTGCTCGAGCCGCCCGGGTTCCTGATGCTCAACTACGGGGCGCAGACGCCGCTCGTCAGCCTCGCCGCCCACATCGGCTACGGAACGCTCGTGGGCGGATTCATCTCCCTGGCGACCTGACCCGCCGCAGCCGCGATCAGAGTGAATCGCCGCTGTCGCGTAGCAGCCGCATGATGCTGGCCAGCACGCCGAAGGTGCAACTGAAGAAGACGCACATGACCGGCACCAGGATCCACCAGCGGTCGACCGCGCCGGCGAGGACCACCGCTCCGACTATCGCCAGCGCGGCGACGAGAAAGGTCCACAGCGGGCCGAGGCCATCCATCGTCCGCTGGTCCTGTGCCGGACGCGGCGCCGGCACCAGCGGCGTCACCGGCGAGTGATGCTCGCGGCGACGGGTGGGCGCGCGCGGCGCTCGTGTCGTCCCACCCGAAGCGGCCGCCCTGTGCCCGGCCGTTCGCCGATGAACCTGGGTGTCGCGCGCCGAGCTCATGCCGCCGCCCGACCGCTTGCCGGCTCGGCGTCGGCGGGCTTCGAGCCGCCTGCCGCTCGCCTCGGGGCAGGCACGATCACCACGGGGCAGCGCGCGTGATGGGCGCATTGCCGGCTGACGGAGCCGAGCAGAAGCCCGGCAAATTCGCCGTGCCCGCGCGATCCCACGACCAGGAGATCGCGCTCGGTGGCGGCGCCGACCAGCACATCGGCGGCGCTACCCTCGACGATCTCGCGCTCGATCTCGAGTCCCTCGGCGTCGGCCGCCGACTCGGCGATCGCGTGGTCGATCATGTCCTCGGACGCACGATGCAGGTTGCTCAGGCCGCCGCCGGGGAAACCCTCGAGCGTCGTGCCCAGATAGCCGTAGCCCGCTCCGCCTGGATAGCTGAACGTCCAGGCGTGGACGACTCGCAGCGAGGTCTTCCTCAGGCGCGCCTCTGCCATTGCCCAGCCAAGTGCGGCGCGCGCGCCCGCGGAGCCGTCGACTCCCACGATCACCACTCCGCGCGTCTCTGCGTTCGAATTCTTGTTCACGGTCGCTCCTTCCGCCGCGTTTGCCACGCGCGCCGCTACATCGAGCGGCTCGCCATGGGTGCTGCCTGTGGCTCCAGCGTCGCCCACGCCGCCGGTCTTACCGTCGGCCGGGCCGCGATTGCCGGCATGAGCCATCCAGGAGCGGGATATGCGGCCACGGCCCCATGGGCGGGCGCTCACGCGGCTGTGAACATTGCATTTACCGCCGCGGGATCAGCGGCGCCACCGCTCGGCAAGACCGAACAACGAACCGAGGCACGCGATGGTCGATCTCACCCTCACAGAGCAGCAGGAGAGCATCCGCGAGATGGCGCACGACTTCGCGGAAAAGGAGATCCGCCCAGTCGCGTGGGAGTACGACAAGGACGGCACCTGGCCCCAGGACATCATCAACAAGGCCTGGGAGCTCGGGCTGATGAACACCCATCTCCCGGAGCGATACGGCGGCGTGGACGCCACCTACCTCGATGGATGTGTCATCGGCGAGGAGCTTGCTTGGGGCTGCGCCGCCATCGCGACCACGCTCGGCGCCAACGACCTGGCTGCGGCCCCGGTAGTGCTGGGCGGCTCGGACGAGATCAAGGAAACCTTCCTCGGGCGCTTGACCGAAGAGCCGAAGCTGGCGTCGTTCTGCCTAACCGAGCCGGACGCGGGCTCTGACGTGTCGAGCATGCGCACGACCGCCGTGAAGATGGGCGACAAGTACGTCATCAACGGCGCCAAGTGCTTCATCACCAACGGCGGGCACGCCGATTGGTACACGGTCTACGCCAAGACCGACGGGGACGCCGGCCACCGCGGCATCTCCGCCTTCGTCGTGCCCAAGGACGACACGGTCAGCGTCGACAAGCACGAGGACAAGATGGGCCTCAGGGCTTCCAACACGGCCACGATTTCGTTCAACGAGACCGAGGTTCCGGCCGCCAACCTCCTCGGCGAGGAGAACCACGGCTTCAAGCTCGCGATGATGACGCTCGACCGCACGCGTCCCGGGGTCGCCTCCCTGGCCACGGGGATTGCCCGTGCCGCGTTCGAGTTCGCGAGCGAGTACTCAAAGGAGCGCGTGCAGTTCGGCGTGCCGATCGCGATGCACCAGGCGATCCAGTTCATGATCGCCGACATGGCCACCAAGATCGAGGCCGCACGGCTGCTCACCTGGAAGTCGGCTGTGCTGCTCGACCAGGGCCGCCGCAACACGCTCGTCTCCTCGCACGCCAAGCGCTTCGCGGCCGACTCCGCCATGGAGATCACCGTCGACGCCGTGCAGGTCTACGGCGGCTATGGCTTCATCAAGGAGTACCCCGTGGAGAAGCTCATGCGTGACGCGAAGATCATGCAGCTCTACGAGGGCACGTCCCAGATCCAGCGCCTCGTAATCGCGCGCGAGGTGCTGATGCCGCGCCGCATGGAGGAGCCCTCGACGAGCCGGGAGCCGGCCGCTGCGGCGTGAATCACCACTGCGAACACAGCCCCACCAGGCGTTCGGCGGCTGCGCGGCCCTGGTCGACATCGGATGTCGTAAGGCGAGCGATCGAGCCTCCCACACAGAGGTAGACCCAACCCTCGCGTTGACGCACATGGCCGTCGCTGCCAACCAGACGCCCGTGCTGGATCACCACTGCAAACACGACCCCACCACCGAGGTGACTGACCTCCTCGAGCTCGAAGTCCAATTCCTCGTAGGCTCCGAACCACTCCTCGAGGAAGCCACGTATCGCCGCTCGGCCCTCGATGAGGTCCGCGCGCCCGTCCAAGACCGCATCCTCGGTGACGCTGCTCATCACCCCGTCGAAATCACCGCGATCCAGAGCCTCGACCTGCTTGCGCACAAGCTCAGCCAGATCGGGCGGCGTCAACTCCTTGCTCATCTCCGGCCCAGTATCTCTGAACGGACCGCTCTCGCAAGGGTTCCTTGTAATCGGGGCGCCCGGATTTGAACCGGGGACCTCACCGACCCGAACGGTGCGCGCTACCAGGCTGCGCCACGCCCCGAAGACGGACTCAGTCTAGCCGCGCGCAGCGGCATGGGCCGGGGCAGAACGTCCCGCTCCGCGCGACAATCCGACGATGAGCAACCTCGACCAGTCCATCGCGAACCTCTCACACGGCAGCACGCTGCTCGTCGTTCTTGCGGTCGCGCTGCTGCTCGGCCTAAGACACGCCACCGACCCCGATCACCTTGCGGCAGTGTCCACGCTGATCGCCTCGCGCCCCGAGGACGGCACCCGCCGCGCCGGCCGCCTCGGCCTCGCCTGGGGCCTCGGCCACGGCACGACGCTCGTGATCTTCGGCGTGCCGATCGTGATCGCGGGCGCGTATCTGCCCGAGCTGGTGCAGCACGGTGCCGAGCTGCTCGTGGGCCTCGTGATCATCGCGCTGGCCCTGCGGCTCTTGATCCGCTGGCGCCGCGGCCGCTTCCACGCGCACCCGCACAGCCACGACGGCGTGCGGCATCGCCACCTGCACCCTCACGGGCACGGCCCGCACCACGCGCACACGCACGCGACGGAGTCGCAGCTCGGCCGCTCGCCGCGGCAGGCGTACGCGATCGGCATGGCGCACGGCACCGGCGGCTCCGCCGGCGTGGGCGTGCTCCTGCTCGCGGGGATCCCCGACCACGCCGAGGCCGTCGGCGCGCTCCTGCTCTTCGCCGCGGCGGCGGCCGTGTCGATGACCACGCTCTCGTCGGGTCTCGGCTACGCACTCACGCGCGGACCCGTGTTCCGCCGCGTGCTCGCCCTCGCGCCGGGACTCGGCGTGCTCACCCTCGCGTTCGGCGTCTGGTACGTCGCGGGCGCGGTGTCGCTGGCCTGACTACTCGTCGTCGCCGCTGCGGTTCTTCGCGAGCCAGTCGCCGAGCTGCTGGCCGACCTCTGAGATCGACGAGCCGGCGGCCCCGAACGCGTCCGCCACGCGATGCGAGATGAGCCTGCGGACGACCTCGTCGAGATAGGGGACCTTCTGGAGGGCGGCGGTGGCCGCGCGGTCTGCGGGGTGCTGGTAGGCGCGCGGCGAGATGCCGTCGAGCTTCCATGCCTCGGCGGGTAACGTCACCGTGCACGTTAGCCCGGATCCGCGGGGCCCGCGATAGGACGATCGTCTAGCGGATCTCGCTGTGCTGGATCCGCTCCATCCCGATGGCGAGAGGCAGCAGGATCCACACCGCCAGCGACGTGCCCACGTGTGCCCACTCCGTCGAGCTCAGGAAGCGGTCGTTGATGTGCTCCATCGCGCGGCTCTGGTCGACCCACAGCATCGGATGGTCGAGCACGTGGATCGCGCCGAGCGCCCCGAAGCCGATCGGCGCCAGGTAGTAGATGACGATGGCGGGCGCCGAGTTGAGCAGCACGGCGCCGAACGCCACGCCGATCAGCATCGTGGCGGTGAGGTAGAGCGCCACCTGCCCGACGGCGCCGGGCGGGAGCCTCCACGTGCCCGGGACGCCGGGGTCGGTGATCGCCGTGCCGATCACCGACAGCAGCAGCGCGATCACGAGTCCCACCAGCGCCAGGACGACGGCGGCCAGCACCTTGGCCGTCACCACCCGGGTGCGCTGCGGCACGAGCGAGAAGGTGATCATCGCGGTGCGCTGCGACCACTCGGACGTGACGAGCAGGATGCCGAGCACCGGCAGCAGCGCCGAGATCCCCTGGCTGGTGCCGGAGAAGTAGTCCATGAACTGGTGATCGGTGGCGTGGCCGGCGAGCGCGTTGACCACCACCACGAGCACGGCCAGCGCTAGCACGGAGAGCTGGAGCCAGAAGCCCGCCTTGGTGTCGGTCATCTTGCGCAGCTCGACCAGCGTCAGCCTGGAGAGGGGCGGGCGGGTCGAAGTCGCCGTGGCGCTCACGCCGCCGCCTCCTCCTCGTCCGCCGTCAGGTCGAAGAAGAGCTTCTCGAGGCCCGCGTGCTCGGAGGGCGCCAGGTGGCTGAGCGCCACGCCGCCCGCCAGCGCGGCTCGGCCCACCGCCTCGGGCTCCGCATCCACGATCAGGCCGCCGTCGCTCGCCGGGCTCGCGCTCAGTCCGGCGGATGCGAGCGCCCGCACCAG
>DATNBJ010000345.1:0-2108 GCA_035572055.1 Thermoleophilaceae bacterium
GCAGTCGCCAGCCGCTCGATCGCCTCGCATTTGCGGCGCGACGACTCGACCAGGTGGACCGCCGAATCCGGCAGGGCGATCGCCAGCGGCAGACCGGGAAACCCCGCACCGGAGCCCAGATCGGCGATCCGGCGAGCCGAACGCAGCACGTCGATCTCCAGCCCGCTGAGGCTGTCGGCGATGTGCACGTCAACCGCTGCGGCCGGGTCGCGCACCGTGGTCGGCGGATCGGCCTCGACTGCGAGCGCAGCGAGCAAACGTGAGAGCTGCTCAACAGCGGACGCCGGCAGCGAATAGCGGCTGCCGAGCTCGTCGAGCCGCTCGGCAACCCCCCGTTTCACGTTTTACGCCGGGCGGACCGGCGTGACGACCAGGCGGCGCTCCGGCTCGTCGCCTTCACTGTGGGTCTGCACCTCGGGACGGTCCCTCAAGTACAGGTGGACGGTCCGGCGCTCGTGCGGGCCCATCGGCTCGAGCTCCACAGGCCTCCCGTACGAGAGGGCGTCCTCCACAGCGCGGTCCGCAGCGCGGCGCAATGCGGCTTCGCGCCGCTCCCGGTAGCCGGCGGCATCCACGACGACGGCCTTGTGCTCGGCGACCCCGTGGTACGCGGCACGCATCGCCAGGTGCTGGAGCGCGTCGATCGTGGTGCCGTGACGACCGATCAAGAGGCCCAGCTCGTCGCCGTTGACGGTCGCCCGGATCTCCTCCTCGGTCTCCTCGATGTCCACGCTGGCATGCAGCCCCAGCGCGTTGACCACGCGCCCGACCACCGCGCGCACGCGCTCGGCGGGCTCTTCTGGAATCTCATGCGCCATTCGTTCCCATGCCTCCAGATCCAGCTGTACACGCACCCGAGCCGGGCGCCCACCTGCATCGTCTCCTTCGTCCAGCACCTCGAACGACACGCAGTCGGCGCCCACACCAGGGAAATCCGGCTCGAGCGCCTTCACAGCGTGCCACTTGGCCTCGCCGAGCGTCGTGCCCTCGGCCTCCGCGGAGGTGGGCTTCCCGTTCTCCATCCTCAGCGCCGGCGGCCGGAGCGCTTCTTGCGCTTACGCGGCGACGCCGGCGGGGGCTTCGAGCTGCCGCTGTTCCCGCCGCCGTTGGTCGCCGACGGCCCGGATGCGGGCTTCGGTTTCGCCACACGCGGGCCGCCGCCCTTGCCGCCTCCGTCGCCGCCACCCCCACCAGCGGCGGCGGCGGCAGCGGGTAATGGCTCGGGCGGGGGCAGGAAGCGCTTGATGAACAGCTGCTGACCGATGGTCCAGGTGTTCGTCGCCACCCAGTAGACGAGCAGACCGGCCTGGAAGCGGAACACGAAGAACACGAAGACGAACGGCAGGGCCAGCATCAGCCGGCGCTGATTCGGATCGGCGCTCATCGTCGAGACCATCGTCGAGATGAGCTGCGTGACGACGTAGAGCACGATCATCGTGATCAGCGCCGCCGGGTGGCCGGTGAGCGGCTTTGCGAGGTTCGGGATGAAGAGGAACGACTCCTCGCCCTTGATGTCCTCCTTGAAGGTGCTGCTCCGCAGCAGGTAGAAGAGCGAGAGGAAGAACGGGAGCTGGAGCAGGAGCGGCAGGCAGGAGGCCAGCGGGTTGACCCCGTGCTCCTGGTAGAACTTCATCATCTCCTGCTGCTGGCGCTGCTTGTCGTCCTTGTAGCGCTCCTGGATCCGCTTCATCTCCGGCTGGAGACGCTGAAGTGCCTGCATAGAGCGCACTTGACGGAAGGTGAGCGGGAGGATCGCCGCTCGGATCACGACCGTCAGGCCGATGATCGACGCGCCCCAGGAGAGCCCGACGTTGTCGTGCCAGAACTTCAGGATCGCGTCGTTGAGATCGACGAGCGGCTGAAGGAAGGTCGCGAACATGGTGTTGGATCAGCGGGCGCGGGGGCGCTTGCGGAACAGGGTCTGCTCCTCGACGTAGTCGAATCCGCCGTGGCTCAAAGGGTTGCAGCGGAGGAGCCGCCAGGCGGCGAGGACAAGGCCCCGGAGTATGCCGTAGGACCGAATCGCCTGCACCGCATATTCGGAACAGCTCGGGTAGTAGCGGCAGCGGTTCCCGAGCGCGGGCGAGATCGCCCGCTGGTAGACGCGG
>DATNBJ010000346.1:0-2332 GCA_035572055.1 Thermoleophilaceae bacterium
GTGGGGGGCGAGCCGAGCATGGTGATCGTGAGCGGCGAGGCCGGAGTGGGCAAGACGCGCCTGGTCGAGGAGACCGCGGCTCGCGCGCGCGAGAAGGAGGTTCGCGTGCTGATCGGCAGCTGCGTGGAGCTCGGCGGCGAGGGCCTGCCGTTCAGCCCGCTGGTCGACGCGCTGCGCTCGCTGATCCGCGTCACGCCGCCGGACGAGCTCGACGGCTTCCTCGGACCGGCGCGCTTCGAGCTGGCCCGGCTGCTGCCCGAGCTCGACCCGGACACCGCGCTCATGACGCTGCCGCCCGGCGACACGGGCAACGCGCGCCTGCTGGAGCTCGTCCTCGGCGTGGTCCAGCGACTGGCCGCCGACCGCCCGCTGCTGCTGGTGATCGAGGACCTCCACTGGGCGGACCGCTCGACGCTCGACCTGGTCGCGCTTCTGGTGCGGGCACTGCGCGGCGTCCGCGTTCTGCTCGTGGTCAGCTTCCGCACCGACGAGCTGCACCGCGACCATCCGCTGCGGCCACTCGTGATCGAGTGGGAGCGGCTCCGCACGGTCCAGCGGCTCGACCTCGAGCGCTTCGGTCGCGAGCAGGTGGCCCGGCAGCTCGAGGCGATCCTCGGCTCCGCGCCGGACCGCGCGATGGTGGACCTGGTCTATGAGCGCTCCGAGGGCAACGCCTTCCTCGTGGAGGAGATCCTCGGCGTGGTCCGGGGCGGCGCGGATTCCGACGAGCTGCCCACGAGCCTGCGCGACGTGCTGCTCGCCCGCGCCGAGCGCCTGTCGGAGCCCACGCAGGGAGTGCTGAGGATCGCCGCGGCCGCGGGCCGCTCGGTGCCGGACTCTCTGCTGGCCGCGGTCGCCGGGCTCGATGACCGAGGGCTGGACGCCGCGCTGCGCGAGGCCGTGGAGCACCACCTGCTCGTCCTGGACGACTCGGGGCACGGGTACGTCTTCCGCCACGCCCTGACCCGCGACGCCATCTACGCCGACATGCTCCCGCGCGAGCGGGTCCGGATCCACCGCGCGTACGCCGAGGCTCTGGCCACCGATCCCGGCCTGGCCGGCTCGAAGAGCTCCGCGGCCGCGGCGCTGGCCCTGCACTGGTCCGCGGCCCACGATGTCCCGCGCGCGCTGGACGCCTACGTGGACGCGGGCAGGCAGGCCGCCGCGTACGCCCCGGCGGAGGCGTTGCGCCACCTGGAGCGCGCGCTCGAGCTCTGGCCGAGCGTGCCGGACGCCGAGGAGCGCTGCGGCATCGACATCGGCGAGGCGCTGCGCCTCGCGGGCGCAAGCGCGTACGCCTCGGGCCTCGTGGATCGCTCCCTCGCGCTGTTCGACGAGGCCCTGGCGGAGCTCGGCGAGGAGGGCGAGCCCAAGCGGATCGCCGTCCTGCTCGAGGCGAAGGCGCAGGCGCTCCTGGACAACGGGCGCGAGGAGGAGGCCGGCGCAGCGCTCGAGCGCGCCGTCTCCCTCCTGCCGTCCGACCCGCCGATGGCGGAGCGGGCGATGATCCTCACCTCGCTCGCCAGCCACAAGTGGCTCGTGGAGGGCGACTTCCAGCCCGCTGTCGAGGCCGCGGAGCGGGCCGTGCAGGCGGCGCGCGCCGCCGGCGCGCGCGAGCAGGAGGCAAACGCCATGCTCACGCTGGGCGCTTCCCGCTGCTACACCGGCGATCAGTCCGGTCTCGCCGAAGCACACGCGGGCCGGGAGCTCGCAGAGGCCGTCGGGGCCCACCGGATCGCGCTGCGTGGGTACCTGTTGCTGTCGGACAACCTCGAGATGTTCGGCCGTCGCGAGGAGGCCGTGGAGCTCGCCGGACGCGGACTGGAGCTGGCCGCGGAGATCGGGCTGACGCAGCACATCTACGGCGTGCTGCTGGTCTACAACCGCTCGGAATCTCTGCTGCACCTGGGTCGCTGGGCCGAGTCGGAGCAGGGACTCAGGCACCTCCTCGACTCCGGACTGTCCGGGTCCGCCAGGGCTGAGCTGAAGGAGATGCTGGGGAGGATCGCGAGCCTGCGCGGCGATCAGAAGGCCGCCGCAGAGCAGTTCGAGGCGGCCACCCGCCTCCCCAGCTCAGAGGGGGCGCAGGTCACTCTGCAGTTCAGCTTCACCCGTGCCGAGATCGCGCGTGCGTCCGGCGACCTCGAAGGGGCACGCGAGCACGTTCGTCAGGGGCTCGAGGGGAACCCGCAGGATCTGATGGAGCGCTACTGGTGGCCGCTCGCGTGGCTGGGACTGCGCATCGAGGCCGAGGCGGCGGAACCGGCGCGGGACCGGGTCGATGCGCTCGTGGAGCTCGCGGCCGAGCTGCCGCTCAGGACCCAGCCGTCGC
>DATNBJ010000347.1:0-2918 GCA_035572055.1 Thermoleophilaceae bacterium
TTCGACATGCGCCGCCCGTCCGGCGCCTGGATCACCGACGTGATCGGCACGTCGGTGAACGGCAGCTCGCCGGTGAACTCCCAGCCCATCATCACCATGCGCGCCACCCAGAGGAAGATGATGTCGCGCGCGGTGACGAGCACGTCGGTGGGATAAAAGGCCCGCAATTCAGGGGTTTTTTCAGGCCAGCCCTGCGTCGCGAACGGCCACAGCGCCGAGGAGAACCAGGTGTCGAGCACGTCGGGATCGCGCGTCACGGATCCGCCGCACTTCGTGCAGCCGGACGGCTCCTCGCGCGTGACGATCATCTCCTCGCACTCGCCGCAGTACCAGACCGGTATCTGGTGGCCCCACCAGAGCTGGCGCGAGATGCACCAGGGCCGGATGTTCTCCAGCCAGTCGCGGTAGACCTTGGTCCACGGCCGCTCGGGGTGGAAGCGCAGCCGGCCCTCCTTCGCGGCGGCGATCGCCGGCTGGGAGAGCCCCTCCATGTTGCAGAACCACTGCAGCGAGATCAGCGGCTCGATGCGGCGGCCGCTGCGGTGCGAGTGCGGCACCTCGTGCTCGTACGGCCGCGAGCCGGACAGGAGGCCCTGCTCGCGCAGCGCCGCGACGACCGCCGCGGATGCCTCGTCGGTGCTCATCCCGGCGAACTCGCCGGCCGCCTCGGTCATCAGTCCGTCCTCGCCGATCACGCTGACCACCTCGAGCCCGTGCCGGCGGCCGATCTCGAAGTCGTTCGGGTCGTGGCCGGGCGTGATCTTCAGCGCGCCGGTGCCGAACTCGGGGTCCACGTAGTCGTCGGCGATCACCTTCAGCCGCCGGCCGACGAGCGGCAGGGTGGCGGTCTCGCCGATCAGCCGCGTGTAGCGCTCGTCGCGCGGGTTCACGGCGATTGCCGTGTCCGCGAGCATCGTCTCCGGGCGCACCGTGGCCACGGTGATCGACCCCGAGCCCGATTCCAGCGGATAGTCGATGTGGTAGAGCGTGTCGGTCACGCGCCGCTGCTCCACCTCGAGGTCGGAGATGGCCGAGCGCAGGCCCGGGTCCCAGTTGACCATGTAGCTGTCGCGGTAGATCAGGCCCTTCTCGAACAGGCGGACGAACACCTCGATCACGGCCTTCACGTACTCGTCGTCCATCGTGAAACGCTCGTGCGCGTAGTCCGCCGAGGCGCCGAGCCGCTTGAACTGCTCGACGATGGTCGAGCCGTGCTCGCGCCGCCACTCCCACACGCGCTCGGTGAACGCCTCGCGGCCGATGTCCTCCCTGCGGATGCCCTCCTCCGCCAGGCGCTTCTCCACCTGAACCTGCGTGGCGATGCCCGCGTGGTCGGTGCCGAAGATCCAGCGGGAGCGCCGCCCCTGCATGCGCCGCAGGCGGATGAGCGCGTCCTGGATCGACCCGTTCAGGGCGTGGCCCATGTGCAGCGCGCCGGTCACGTTCGGCGGCGGGATCGCGATCGAGAAGTTCTCCTCGGCGGTCCCCTCGGGCGGCGGGCTGAAGATGCCGGACTCGTCCCAGCGGGCGAACACGCCGCCCTCCACCTCGCCGGGGTTGTAGCGCGTGCGCGCTCGCAGGTGCTCTAGGCGCTCGTCATCGGGCACCCGGCGAAGTCTATGAGTGCTGATCCGCACGCCGCGGTCGCGCGAACCAGGCTTCAATGGGTCGTATGGAAATCGACGGCGTGAATCTGGCTTATGAGGAGCTCGGCAGCGGCTCGCCGGCCGCGCTGCTGGTGCACGGCTCCGGCGGCGCGACCTGGGGCGAGTTCCCGGCCCAGCTCGCGAACGATCACCGCACCATCTGGTACCACCGCCGCAGCTTCGGCGAGTCCGTCCACCCGCCGATCAAGGACCAGTCGCGCCACACGGCCGACGCCGCCGCCCTGATCGAGCGACTCGACGCCGCGCCCGTGGTGCTCGTCGGCTGGAGCATGGGCGGCGTGATCTCCCTGCACCTGGCGGCCACCCGGCCCGAGCTGGTGCGCGCGATCGTGCTCGTGGAGCCGCCCTTCCTGTTCAGCAAGAACCCGAACCTGAGCATGATGCGGTCGTTCGCCGGCACGATGCTCGCGCGCCGCTTCAGGGGCGACCGCGCGGCCACCCTGCGCTTCGTCCGCTTCGTCACCGCCTACACAGACGGCGGCAACGGCTTCGACGATGCCCCGCCGGAGGCCCGCGAGGCGCTCCTGGCCAACGCGCCCGCGATCATGCGCGAGCTCGACTCCGGCACCGGGGAGCACATCGAGAGCGAGGGGCTCGGCCGCATCTCCTGCCCGGTCGTGTGCCTCGTGGGCGGGCGGAGCGCTCCGATGTACTCCGCGGCCGCCGAGCGCGTCCGCGCTGCCCTGCCGGGCACGCGCGTCGAGACGGTGCCCGGCGCCGGGCACACGATGCCGCTGACGCACCCGGCGGCCATCGCGGACGCCGTGCGCTCCGTCACCGAGCCGGCCGCGGCGGCCTAGGCAGTCGCCGGGTCGCGCTCGTCGTCCGGCGAGCAGGTTCCCTGAGCGAGCACCAGGCTGACCTCCTCCGGCGGGCGTGGGCGCGCGAAGAGAAAGCCCTGAGCCAGGTCGCAGCCCAGCTCGCGGATCGAGGCGAGCTGGCCGTCCGACTCGATCCCCTCCGCGATCGCCACGAGCCCGAGTGCATGCGCGAGCGTGACGATGTTCGCGGTGATCGCCGCGTCCTTGGCGTCGTGCTCGACGCCCTTCACGAACGAGCGGTCCACCTTGATCATGTCGATCGGGAAGTGCCTCAGCTGGCTGAGCGACGAGAAGCCGGTGCCGAAGTCGTCGATCGCGACGTGCACCCCCCGGTCGTGCAGCATCTGCAGCTCCTCGCGGGCGCGCTCGCCCGCGCTGCCGTCCGGCACGATCGCCGTCTCGGTCACCTCGAGGCCGAGGAACTTCGGCG
>DATNBJ010000348.1:0-5654 GCA_035572055.1 Thermoleophilaceae bacterium
CGG
Organism: Thermoleophilaceae bacterium; assembly: GCA_035572055.1. GTDB lineage: Bacteria > Actinomycetota > Thermoleophilia > Solirubrobacterales > Thermoleophilaceae > JAICJR01. The sequence goes on from DATNBJ010000348.1 coordinate 4, forward strand.
GGATTCCGCCGCCTCCGGCGGTCAGACGCTCACCTACTGGTCCAACGACTCGGCCACCGGGTCGGTCACCACCACCGGGACCACGACGACCCTCACTCTTCGCGCGCGCTCGGACCTCTGCCAGGGCGGCGCCACCGCTCAGGTGAAGATCGACGGCACCACGGTGCTCACGGCCACCGCGTCCACCGCGACGTTCGCCGACTACAGCTCGGCCGTGAACATCCCCCCGGGCACGCACAGCATCGCGCTCTCCTTCATCAACGACCTGAAGACCAGCTCCTGCGACCGCAACCTGCGCGCCGACAAGCTCACCTTCGTGGGCGGTGGCGGCAGCGGCGGTGGCGGCGGCGGTGACATCACGCCGCCGATGGCGCCGATCAGCCTCGGCTCGAGCGCGGGCGACGGCAAGGTCACGCTGTCCTGGGCCGCGAACACCGAGTCGGACCTCGCGGGCTACAACGTCTACCGCTCGACCACCAGCGGCAGCTCCTATTCGAAGATCAACAGCGCCCTGGTCACGTCCACCGGCTACACGGACTCGAGCGTGACCAACGGAACCAAGTACTTCTACGTGGTCCGCGCGGTCGACACGTCGACGAACGAGAGCCCGAACTCGAACGAGACGTCGGCCACGCCCACCGCTGCGCCGGACACCACGCCTCCGCCGATCCCGAACGGCCTGAACGCCACAGGGGGCAACGCCGCCGCGTCGCTCACCTGGAGCCCCGTGAGCGCATCCGATCTGGCGGGCTACAACCTCTACCGCTCGACCACCACCGGCGGCCCGTACTCGAAGGTCAACACGTCGGTCATCGGCGGCACGACGTTCAACGACACGGGCCTCACGAACGGCACCCAGTACTTCTACGTGGTCCGCTCGATCGACACGACGGGCAACGAGTCGGGCAACTCCGGTCAGACCTCGACCACACCCGCCGCCGGCGGTGGTGGCGGTGGTGGCGGCTCGACGACGATCGAGGCCGAGAACTTCACGGTCCCGTCCGACTTCGGCGGCCGCGTCTACACCGACACGAGCGCCAGCGGGGGCCGGGCGGTGAGCTTCTGGAGCAACGACTCGATCTCCACGACCGTCACCACCGTGGCGGGCAGCCAGATCGTGGTGCGCGCGTTCGGCGACCAGTGCAACGGCGCGCCGAACCTCGTGCTCGCCATGGACGGCGCGAACGCGCTCAGCACGGCGGTGCCCGCCGGTAGCTGGACCGCGTACACGGTGGCGAAGACCGTGAGCGCCGGGTCGCACACCTTCACACTCAGCTTCACCAACGACACGAAGACGAGCAGCTGCGACCGCAACCTGCGCGTCGATTCGGTCACGATCAACTCCGGATCCGGTGGCGGCACGCCCAGCCTGCTGCTGCCCGACCTCGTGCAGGAGCCGCCGACGCAGGTGAGCGTCACCCAGGCGTCGGCCGCTTTCCGCCTCGGCATGAACTCGGCGGTCGAGAACTTCGGCCAGGGCCCGCTGCTCGTCAACGGCCACCGCGCCAGCACCGCCACGGCGAACATGACGGCGGACCAGATCATCAACCGGACGGACGGCTCCACGCAGACGTTCCCCGGCATCGGGACGATCTTCTTCTACGCCCCGCACAACCACTGGCACTACCAGGGCTTCGACAAGTACTCGCTGGTGAACCCGAGCACGGGCGCGACGGTGGCCCCCGACCAGAAGTCCGGCTTCTGCCTCGGCGACCGCTACACGCTCAACTCGAACGGCACGCGCAACGAGAACCCGGCGCCCGGGCCGTTCACCACCAACAACTGCGCCCCGGGCAACACGGCCGCACTGACCGTCACCGAGGGCATCTCGGTGGGCTACGGCGACGAGTACGTGCCGCAGCTCGAGGGTCAGTACATCGACGTGACCGGCGTCCAGCCGGGCCAGTACCTGATCGTGCACCGCACGAACAGCGACCGCGCCCTGCAGGAGACCAACTACAACAACGACGCGGCGTCGGTGCTCATCTCCCTCTGGCCGAACGGCTACGGCAACCTCAGCGGTGGCGGTCTCACCGTTCTGAAGACCTGCCCGGGGAGCGCCACCTGCTCGCTCACGGCGAACGCTCCCACCGCCGAGTCGATCGTCCGCGCCGGCCGCCGCCTGGGCGTGCCGCTCGGCGGCCTCCCGTTCCAGCTGCGCCACTCGCCGCCGCCGGACGACGCGCCGCAGCTCGTCGCCCCCGCCGCCCGCTTCTACGGGCACCAGGCCCTGGCGCGGATCGCGGGCACCAAGGGCTCGGGCAAGGCCACTCTGCGCCTCGTGAAGAGCACGCGCCGGGCGACCCGCTTCGCGGTCACCTGGAAGGTGAACGGCGCGACCTACAGCGGCACGCTGGAGATCTCGCTGCCCGCCAGGAACAGCCAGCACTGGTGGCGCTACTCGGCCAACCTCGTCCGCAAGGACAAGGCCGGCACGCGCCACGTCCGGTTCGCGGCGAAGCGGGTCTTCGTCAGGTAAGCGATGTACGCACCGCGCCGAATCCTCAGCCGCTCTCGGAGACCCGCTTGCCTCCACTGGCACGTGTCCTGCGACGCAACTCGTCCGCGGCGTCGAGCAGGGGCTCGACGTGGCGGTGAACGAGCAGCGCGGGCGTGGCGGCGAGGACGAAGTTGAACGCTCGGTAGGCCACCACGGCCGCCAGCGCCGGAGCCAGCGGCTCGCGCACCCAGTAGAGCGAATAGGTCATCAGCGCCTCGGTCACGCCGGCGCCTCCGAGCGGCAGCGAGCGCCGCGTGGCCGCATAGCCGGTGGCGTAGGCGAGGATGATCTTGCCGGCGCCCGGGTCGAGGCCGAACGTGCGCAGGCCGCCGTAGAAGGCGCCGATGTCGGCGGCCCAGTACGCCGCCGTGCCGATCCAGGCGCCGGCGTACTTGCGCGGCTGGCGGATCAGCGTGTGCAGCACGCCCATCCCGTCCAGCAGGTGCGCCAGCCACTCGCGCCGCCTGCCCCGGATCCGGGACATCCGATCGCGCCTGCGCGGGGCGCTCGCCCAGAGCCCGAAGCCGAGGCCGACCGGGACCGCTATCGCCCACGGCCACAGGAGCGACGGCAGGATGTCGGCGCCCGTGACCAGAAACACGATCGACACGACGCAGGTGGTGGGGGCGAGCAGCGCCCACTCCATCACGCCGAGGCCGATCACCTGAACGCGAGCGCTGCGCTCGTCCTGGTGGAGGGCGTGCAGGGCCTGCTTGTCGATCCCGAAGCCACCGGTGAGCGCGAACGGGCCGAAGCCGGCGGCCACCACGCGCGCCACGAGCGGCAGCGCCAGCGGTGTGTGGCCGTGCACGCGGGCGATCGAGCGGTAGGCGACCGTGTACGCGAGGTAGGCGATCACCTCGGCGCCCGCGATCAGCGCGATCCACTGCGGATGGATCTCGTCGAACGCCCGGCCGATCGCGTCGGCGCCGGTCACCCAGGCGATCGCGAGAACGGCAACCGCTGCGATCAACGTGGCCAGTGCGGATGCGAGCACGGGGCGCTTGCGCAGTCGGCGGCCCACCGTGGCGACGATACTCCCCGCCCGCGGGCGGCCCGCCGCCGGGGCGGCGAAACCGCCATAAATGCTGCAAACTAGGACGAGGATGTGGCTTGGCCGGACACGGATGCTGGCGCGCGGGGGTGCCAAGCGGCTCTACAGAGCCGTCGTGGGCCCGGCCGTGGACCTGGATCCGGTGCGCGCGTGGCGCGCCACCGCCGACCCCGACCTGCCGCTCCTGCGCGTGCTGCACGTCGGCGACTGCGGCATCCGCCGCATGGAGACCTCGCACGATCCGAAGGCACCGATCGGCTTCCCCGCCACGGCGGCGGACCGCCTGCTCGAGCACGGGGTGGGCATGGAGTTCTTCCACTACTTCGCGATCAACTACGACGCCCTGCCGCGCATCGACCGGCTCGAGCGCATCTCGAAGCTGAGCGGCGATCCCGACGTGATCCTCGTCCAGCTCGGCGGCACCTACGGCCGGAGGGTCATCGTGCCCGACGTGCCGCGGGTGATGCAGTTGCGTTACGACATCTCGCGGCGCGCCGGCCGGCTCGTGTTCGCCTGGTACAAGCTCCTGCGCCCGGTGGTGCGGGTGCTCGGGCACCACAACGCCGAGTACCCGGGCCCGGAGAAGCTGGAGCAGCACCTGAACGCGCTCCAGCAGCGCTGGCCCGAGGCGCAGGTGGTGCTGCTCGTGAGCTTCCCACGCTCGGCCATCTATCCCACCGCGGTGCCGATCATGGCCCGCGTGGAGCAGGACGCGCGCGACGTCGGCGAGCGCTGCGGCGTGACCGTGCTCGAGTTCGCGGACGTGCTGGGCACGGACCGCAGGCTGCGCTGCGTGGCGGGCTACAACCTGAACGGCCGCGGCTCGGAGCTGGTCGGCGAGAAGCTGGCCGGCTGGCTGCTCGAGCACAGCGCCGCGCGCGGACTCGGCGAGTCCAGCGCCGCCGTCACCCGCTAGCTCCCGGCAAAGCCAAACGGCGGTGCCGGAACCCCTGCGCCGGCACCGCCGTTCACTTGCTGCTGATCCCTGCCTGAAGCTCCGGACGTGAGAAACCCGGCTGCCGCCGGGTTTCTCACCGGACGGATGCCCGGGGCTCGATGTGTGTGATTCTGGGGGAGAAGAGGAGTGGACTGGTTCGCCAGGCGCAAGGCATGCCCTCCAGCTACTGCGAGCGTGCGTTGCGTCCGCAGCGCCCGCGCCCGGCGAACCCTCCGAAATCACCATCGCCCGACTCGGATCAAAAAGCGATAGCCCACTAATCAGTGCGAAGATTTTGCGCCCGAAACCTGTGCAGGCCCTGCGCAAACCGGCATGAAATACGTGCTCTTCTACGAATCGGCGGACGATGTGGGCTCCAAGGCGCCCGCCCATTTCCCCGCTCACAGAGCGCGAGTGGACGCTTTTCACGCGCGCGGGGACCTGCTTCTGGTGGGCACGTTCGCCGATGTGCAGAGGGACGGCGCGATGTCGGTCTTCACGAGCCGCGAGGCGGCGGAGGAGTTCGCGCGCGATGACCCGTTCGTGCTGAACGGCGTGGTGCGCGACTGGCGCGTGCTCGACTGGGACGAGGTGCTCGGCGCCTGAGGGCCGAGCGGCGGCTTGCCCGGGCCGGCCGCGTGTGTCAGTGTCCGCCGCATGAGCGAGGAGCTCGAGGAGCTGGCGCTCGGCGCGCTCTGGGAGCGCGTGGCCGAAGGCGGACAGGGCATGGGTGGCGGCGCCGTGGCCGCCGCCACCGCGGCCACGGCCGCGTCGCTGGTGGAGATGGTGGCCCGCGCCTCGGTGGACATGTGGCCCGAGGCGGCCGACGTGGCCGGCCAGGCGCACGCCCTGCGCATGTGGGCCACCCAGCTCGCGCAGGTGAACATGGACACCTACGGCAGCGCCAAGGAGGCGCTGGCGAGCGCCTATGCGGGCCAGGGTGAGACCGACTCGCTGAAGGACACCCTCGGCGTGGCGATGGAGGTGCCGCTGCGGATCGCCGAGCTGGCCGACGACGTCGCCGAGCTCGCGAACCAGGCCGCCCAGTCGGGCGACTACGACCTTCGCCCCGACGCCGCGGCGGCCGCCGCGCTCGCGGCCGCAAGCGCGCGTGCCGCGGCGCATCTCGTGTCGATCAACCTCACGGCAACCGCCGACGA
>DATNBJ010000349.1:0-2870 GCA_035572055.1 Thermoleophilaceae bacterium
CGGCGGCTGCGCGCCCGCTCGATGGTGGGCATGGGCGGTGGTTCCTCGAGCTGGCGGATCACGTGCAGGTCGAGCCGGCCGGGCAGGAAGATGTCGGTGGAGTGCTCGACGGGCACGCCCTCGCCGGTGCAGGTCACGTGCTCCAGCTCGAGCGCCGCGCTCGTGCCGGTCACCCCGAGCGCGCGGCCCACGGGGTCATCGGCGCTCACCGTCCGGGCGGTCACGTGCGTGCGCGCGTAGGCGACGGGCACGCCGCGCTCCTTCAGCACGTCGAGCACCATCTGGCCCTGTCCCAGCGCCTGGCGCAGCTTGCCGGCGGCGGGCAGCTCGATCTCCGGGTGCACCACGTCGCGCATGTGGGCCCAGGGCTCGCCGTCGAGCAGCAGCACGCGGGTGACGGTAAAAGCAGGCTGATCGGCGGCGATGCCCAGGAGCTCCCCCACTCTGCGCCCAACCGGCGCCTCCTCGAACGTCGTCTCGGCGGGCTCCATCTTCACCCCGCGCTGGCGCGCGAGCTCCGCGTAGGACACGAGCCGTTCGAGGCCCTCGTCGAAGGCGGCCGAGGTGAGCTTGCCCACGTAGGTGCCGCTGCCCTGGCGCCGGACGATCTCGCCGGTCTCCTCGAGCCGGCGCAGCGCCGTGCGCAGGGTGCCGCGGCTGATGCCGAGCTGGGCCGACAGCTCCTGCTCGGGAGGCAGGCGCTCACCCACCCGGTGGCGACTGCTGCCAAGCCACGTGCGCAGCGACTCCTCGGCGATGTCGACGAGCGACGGCCTGGGCTCAGGTTCGACCATCGCGGCCTCGGTACCCTTCCCCATGAAGCGGATACTAACCCGGAGGTGAAGGCCTCTTGACTGGCCCAAAGTACCGCGCCCACCTGCCCCAGCTCGACGGTGGAATGTTCCTCACCGACGGCGGCATAGAGACCGTCCTCATTTTCCACGAGGGTCTCGACCTTCCCGCGTTCGCCGCCTTCGATCTGCTCAAGGACAATTCCGGCACCGCCGCCCTGCGCGGCTACTACGAGCCGTACCTGGGACTGGCGCGTGAGCGCGAAGTCGGTTTTGTGTTGGAGAGTCCGACCTGGCGGGCGAGCCCGCGCTGGGCCGGAGAGATCGGCTACGACGGCGGTGAGCTCGATCAGCTCAACCGGCGGGCGATTGCCCTGATGGAGGAGCTGCGCGCCGAGTACGAGACCCCGGGCGCGCCGATCGTGATCAGCGGCTGCATCGGACCGCAGGACGACGGCTACCAGCCCTCCCAGCTCCTGAGCGCGCAGGAGGCGCGCGACTACCACTCGGTGCAGATCGCGACGTTCGCGGACACTCCTGCCGACATGGTGAACGCCATGACGCTGACCTACGCCGACGAGGCGGCCGGCATAGCGCGGGCCGCCACCGAGCACGGCATCCCGGTGTCGATCTCGTTCACCGTCGAGACGGATGGCCGGCTGCCGAGCGGCCAGCCGCTCGGCGAGGCGATCGAGCAGGTGGACGACGCGACGGGCGGGGCGCCCGACTACTACATGCTCAACTGCGCCCACCCCACGCACTTCGAGGACGTGGTGGCGGGCGACGAGCCGTGGCGGGAGCGGATCCGCGCGCTGCGGGCGAACGCGTCCACGCTCAGCCACGCGGAGCTCGACGAGGCGGACGACCTCGACGAGGGCGATCCCGGCGTGCTGGCGGCGGGCTACGTGCGCGTGGGCTCGAAGCTGCCGCAGCTCAACGTGCTCGGCGGCTGCTGCGGCACCGACCACCGCCACGTTCAGGCGGTGTGCGACGCCTGGCTGGAGGAGCCCGCGCTGAGGCGCTGAGTCCATGCGAGCGGACGGCGTGTTCTCGGGCGGAGGCATCAAGGGTCTGGCGTTCGCGGGCGCGCTCCAGTCCGCCGCCGACGCGGGCTACGACGAGTGGGTGAAGGTGGCCGGCACGTCAGCCGGTGCGATCACCGCGATGATGCTCGCGGTGGGCTACGACGCCGCCGGCCTCCGCCATCAGCTCGAGACGTTCGACTTCAGCAAGATCGCCGACTACGGCGACCTCCCGCTGGTCAGCAAGGCGGAGAACCTGCTGGTGCGGCGCGGCTTGACGCACGGCAAGGTGCTGCACGAGTGGATCGAGCAGCTCCTGGCGGACGCCCCTCGGCCCGCCACGAAGTTCGGCGAGCTGGACGGGCGCCTGCGGGTGGTGGGCACCGACCTCGCCCACTCGCGGATGGTGGTCTTCCCCGAGGACGTGGGCCTGTACGTGGACGAGGCCGGCAAGCCGCTCGTGCCGGACGAGTTCCCGATCGCCGACGCGGTGCGGATCAGCGCCGGCTATCCGTACTTCTTCCCGCCGCTGACCTTGAGGGACGCCGCCACCGGCAAGGACGGCGTGCTGGTGGACGGCGGCGTGTGCAGCGCCTTCCCGGTCTTCCTGTTCGACGTGCCCGAGCCGGAGCACCCCACCTGGGGCTTCCGGCTGTACGAGGGCTCGGGCCCGGTGCAGCACGACATCGGCGGCCTGGACTGGCCGATCGAGATGCTCTCCGCCGTGCTCGAGACCTCGATCAACGCGCTCGACACGCTCGAGATGAAGCAGTGGGGCAACCGCACGATCGCGATCCCCACGGGCGATGTGCCCACGCTGAGGTTCGACCTGAGCGACGCGCAGAAGCAGTACCTCTACAAGTCGGGGGTCGACTCGGCGAAGACGTTCTTCGACGCGGATCCGACCGGCGAGAACAGCTACCGGGCGGTGCCGGCGACCTCGAAGGCCCGCTCGGGCTCGGGATAGAGGTGCCAGCGCGAGAGCTTGCCGTCTCGCGCCTCGAAGAACCACCACTGGCGCATCTCGGTCGTGATGCCGCTCGTGCGGCCGGTGGCG
>DATNBJ010000350.1:0-2542 GCA_035572055.1 Thermoleophilaceae bacterium
CCTTCCTCTCCTGGCACAACGGCGTGGACTTCACCCACACCGGCGTGCGGTCGCTGCTCGCGGGCATGGCCGGCTACGTGGTCACCTGGACCGCGGCCGTCTACGTCTGGCGGCAGATCGCCGTGGCGGAGGTCCGCCAGCGCGCACGCGTGCTCGCGATCAGGAAGATCGCCGAGGAAGAGGCCGCGGCCGCAGCCGCCGAGGGCGGTTAGGGATGACCCATGGAGCCGATACGACCCATCGGTCCTAAGCTGCCGGACATCCCAGCGGTGGAGCGGGTCTGGCCGGAGGGCGAGCGCGAGCGCCAGAAGCGCGAGGACGGACAGAAGCGGCAGAAGCGTCAGCCGCAGCGCAGAGAAGAGCCGCCCGAGGATGATGGGCGGCCGCATATAGACGTGTCCGTCTAGTGGGCAGGGAGCAGTGAGCAGTTAGCAGGGCTGGGGCCCCGGCCTGCCCACTGCCCACTGCTCACTGCTCACTGATCTAAAGCGCCGCCTCGCAGTGCCGACTACCCAGATCGATGGCTCCCATCGATGGCTCGCCCAATCTCTTTTGGCTGGGTGGATACGACGAGGCCACTGGTCTCGCCGATGAGATCCGCGGCTTCCTGCGCGCGCTGACCGCGCGCGGCCACGAGCCGGCCGCGCACGAGTTCCTCAAGCCGCGCCATCGCATCGAGCACAGCCCGAGCGACCGCCAGCTCCTGGAGGCCGCGCGCCGCCGCGAGGCCCAGGCCCCGTGCGTGGCGGTGCACCACTACATCGCGAACTCGCGGCAGACCTCTGTCGCCGGCGCGGTGAACGTGGGCCGCGTGATGTTCGAGACCGACCGCTTCCCTGAGCGCTGGCTGCCGATGCTGCTCCAGCGCGACGAGCTCTGGGTCCCGTGCGAGCACAACGCCGAGACGTTCCGCCGCGGTGGGGTGCCCGCCTCGAAGATCCGCGTGCTCGGCGAGACGCTCGACTTCGACGTGTTCGCCCCCGGCGCGGAGCCCTACCCGCTCGGGGTCGAGGACGGCAGCTTCGTCTTCCTCTCGAACTTCGACTTCGGCGAGCGCAAGGGCTGGCGCCGGCTCATCGCCGGCTGGGCCGAGGCGTTCGGCCCCGACGACGGCGTGACCCTGGTCTTGAAGACGGGCTCCTACACCGAGGGCGAGAACTACGCGCGCGACCGCATCCGCGACTTCCTGCGCGACCGCTACGGCTCGGGCGCGATGGAGCGCATCGCCCCGATCCAGATCCTCTCCGAGCGCCTGCCGTCCGACCGCGTGGCCGGGCTCTACGCCGGCGCCGACGCCTACGTGCTCGCCTCGCGCGGCGAGGGCTGGGGGCGGCCCTACATGGAGGCCATGGCGATGGGCCTGCCCACGATCGCCAGCCGCTGGAGCGGCAACCTCGACTTCATGCACGACGGCAACTCGTGGCTCGTCGACGGCGAGCTCGTGCCCGTCCCGGTCGACGCCGAGTTCTTCCCCGGCCGCCTCTGCGAGGGCCACCGCTGGTTCGAGCCGGACGTGGACTCGCTCGCGACGCAGCTCCGCGCCGTGGCCGGCGACCGCGACGCCGCCCGCGCGAAGGCCGCCGGCGCACGTGCGGAGCTGATCGAGAAGTTCGGCACCGACGCGATCGTCTCCCGCATCGTGGAGCTGGCGACCGACATCTGGGAGCGGCGGCACCGCACCTTCGGGATCGCGATGCGCGGCCCGTACGGGAGCAACTCGTCGCTGTCGGTGGTGAACGACAGCCTGCTCGAGACGCTCGACCGGCGCGATCTCCCGGCGATCCTTCGTCCCCAGGGAGTGGTCGAGCCGGTGATCGAGCACGTGCCCGGGGTGAGCCACTCCTGGCCGCCGTCGTTCGACTCGTTCACCCTCGGCCCGACCGTGGTGATCCTGCCGTGGGAGTTCGGCTCGGCGCCGCGCGAGTGGGTGGAGGAGGTGCACCGCCGTGTGGACCGCGTGTGGGTGCCGAGCGCCTACGTGCGCGACGGCTACATCGAGTCCGGCATGGCCCCCGGTGTCATCGAGGTCGTGCCCAACGGGGTGGACCTCGCGCGCTTCAGCCCCGAGGGCCCCGTCTTCGAGCTTCCCCGCGAGGCGGGCTGCACGTTCCTGTTCGTGGGCGGCAGCATCTGGCGGAAGGGCATGGACCTGCTGCTGGACGCCTGGACGGAGGCGTTCGGCCCGGACGACGACGTCCAGCTCGTCGTGAAGGACTTCGGCACGGGCACCCACTACCGCGGCCAGACCGCCGGGGACCGTCTGCGCGCGCTCGCCGAGCGCCAGGACGTGGCCCCGGTGATCTACCTGGACGAGGACATGTCGCCCGACGAGCTGGCCTCGCTGTATCGCGCCTGCGACGTGTTCGTGACCCCCTACCGCGGCGAGGGCTTCTGCATGCCTGCGCTCGAGGCGATGGCCTGCGGCCTCCCCGTGATCCACACCGCGATCGGGCCGACCTCCGAGTTCGTCCCGGCGGACGGCGGCTGGGCCGTGGAGGCCGAGCGCGCCCCGATGCGCGCGGGCGGTGGCTTGCCGGAGCTG
>DATNBJ010000351.1:0-2593 GCA_035572055.1 Thermoleophilaceae bacterium
CGCGGCTGGTCCCATTTCACGCCGCCGTCGTCCGAGCGGTCGAGCAGCTGTACGGACTTGCCCTGCTTGGTGCTCTCGAACAGCACGTACACGCGCCCCCTGCTGTCGGTCTTCACCACGCAGCCCTGGCGTCCGGTGCCGTTCTTGTTGTTCGCGGACGCGCTCAGCGTCACCGGGCGGCTCCAGGTCACGCCGCCGTCGCTCGAGTGGCTCACCGCCACGGGAGCCGGCCCGTTCACCTGCTGGCTCTTGAACTGCGTGTAGCAGACGTACACGTGCCCGAAGAACGGGCTGCTGGAGGCGTTGTCGGCCCACACCGTGGGCTTGTCGCTGAACGTGGTGGAGCTCTGCCGTGCTTGCGACACGATCGCTGGCGCCTTCCATGCGGCGTTGCTCCCGGCCTGGGCGCCGGCGAGGTCGTCGGTGCGCGACACGGCGATGGCCTCGAAGCCCTTGAACGTCTGCTCGTCCCTGGTCGTCGCGCTGTTCGACGTCAGGTTCGAGTAGTAGAGGCGCGAGCCGTTCGTGTAGGAGAAGTGCCCGCTCGAGTCGGGACGCGGCCCGAAGGCCAGCGTCGGGTCGCCGTCGGACACCAGTCCGGCCTCGAAGTAGTTCGGCAGCGTGCCGATCGGACCGGGGGCGTGGCCGCCCTGCGGCGTCACCCGGTCACGCGCGGTGAAGCCCGTGTAGCTGGGCTGGACGAAGCCGAGCGTCGCAGCGGGCGAGAAGTAGACGCCAGAGTCGCCGACACCCGGGGTGAACGGGCAGTTCGCGTCGAGACCGGTGCCGCATGCCGCGTTGTCGATCTCCTCGTTCGTGCCGGCCACCAGCGTGGCCGGGTTGAACTGGTCGAGCGCGAGGCCCGGCTCGTTCTGCTTGTTCTGCGGGAAGGTCGTCGCCGGACTCGCGTTCGTCACGAGCGTGTCCGCACCGGCCGCAGTTGGAATCGCGAGCGCGATCAGCGCCGCACCGCCGGCCAGCCACCTGACTCGTCCCATCCCGACCTCCTCTTCCGTGTGGGCCGCGCCAAGCTAGCGCTGCGATGGCCCTTTGCAGGTCTTTTTGGCGCGCTGCCGGTCTGCCGGGCGGTCAGTTGGCGCGCTTGCGCCAGGCGCGCTGCTTTCGCAGAGCGTCCTTGACCACCAGCGGCTGCAGCCGGATGCCGGCGCGTGGCCAGAGGTCGAAGGCGCGGATCGCGGCGCCGCGCCAGCGCGGGATGGTCAGCACCGGGCGCGGCTTGTCGAGGACCGCCACCGCGTGCCTGGCCACGACCTCGGGCTTCAGCATCACCCCGCTCCACGAGGCCCAGGCGTCCGGGTCGTCGGCCTTCTCGTAGAGCATGGGGGTCCAGATGCCGTCCGGGCAGACGGCGGTGAGCTCCACGTTCCTCACGCCCGCGCGGCGCAGGTCGAACAGCGTGCCGAGCGTGAACGCCATCGCGGCGTGCTTCGACGCCGAGTAGAGCACCTCGCCGGGCGCCGCCACGATGCCGGCCAGCGACACGACGTTGATCACGTGCCCGCGGTCCGCCGGCCGCATCAGCTCGAGCGCCGCCAGCGTGCCGTTCATCAGGCCGAGCGCGTTGATCTCCATGGTGCGCCGGCGGGTGGCCTCGTCCTGCTGCCAGGCGAACCCGGTGGGCAGGATGCCCGCGTTGTTCACCCACACGTCCAGCGACCCGGCGCGCTCAGCAGTGGCGCGCGCCGCGGAGCTGCAGGCCTCCGCATCCGCCACGTCGAGGAGCGACGACCAGGCGCTGCCACCGAGCGTGGCGGCCGCCTCCGCGGCCGCGGCCTCGTCGATATCCGTGACGTGCACGGCATAGCCGCGCTCCGCGAGCTCCCGCGCGATCTCGAGCCCGAGCCCGCGCCCGGCCCCGGTGACGAGCGCTCCGGTCACTCGCCCAGCGAGAACATCGCGTCGAGGTCGTGCTGGGAGAACACTTCGAACGCGACCATCGTGTACGTGTTGGCGATGCCCTCCAGGCGGCCGAGCTTGTTGGTCACCACGTCCGCGAGCTGATCGGGCTGGGCCACGCGGATGAGAGCCACGAAGTCCCATTCGCCCGTCACCGACCAGGCCTCGGTCACGCCCTCCACATCGGCCAGCCGGCCCCCCAGCACCGGCAGCGCCTCCCGCTCGGCGCTGATCAGGATGACAGCGTGCGTCACAGCCGGGATGCTACGCAGATGTCCAGCTCGATCTCAGACCTGATCCGCGAGGCCCTCGCCACCTACGCACGCGGCGGGTTCGACGCGGTGCTGCCGCTCGTCCATCCGGACGTGGAGATCTTCGCGCCGCCCGAGCTGATCAACTCGGGCGAGGCGCACGGGCGCGCGGAGGCGGAGGCCTGGACGGACGAGTGGGGCGAGGCGTGGGAATCGCAGACCTACGAGCTCGGCGAGATCGAGGAGGTCACCCCGGAGCGGGCGGTCGCGGCCGTCCAGGTGATCGCCACCGGCCGCACGAGCGGCATCACGACCGAGATGCGCCAGTGGTGGTTCTTCGAGGCGCGAGACGGCAAGCTCTCGCGCTGGCACCTCTATCCCGAGCCCGAGCGGGCCTTCGAGGTCGCCGGCACCGCCCGGTAGCT
>DATNBJ010000352.1:0-2725 GCA_035572055.1 Thermoleophilaceae bacterium
CGCGCGACCTGCTTGCGCCGCTCGCGCGGATCGGCTGGCTGCGGCGGGCGCTCCGCTTCCTGCTCCGCCCCGGGATCAGCTACGCGGTCTGGGTCGTCGTGCTCGTCTCCTGGCACGTCCCCGCGTTCTACGAGGCGGCGCTGCACCACACGGTCGTGCACGACCTCATGCACCTGAGCTTCGTCGTCGCCGGCACGCTCGTCTGGATCCAGCTCGTCGACCCGGCGCGCCACGGGCGCCTGCGCCGGCCGCAGCGGATCTTCTTCGCGCTGGCGATGGTGGCGCTGATGCAGCCGCTGATCGACGTGCTGCTGTTCAGCTCGAGCCCGGTCTACCCGCGCTACACCGGCGCGCACGGCATCTCCGCCCTCACCGACCAGCGGCTGGCAGGCGTGGTCATGATGACCGAGCAGCTGCTCGCGCTCGGCATCTGCGTCGCACTGCTCCTCCGGCCCTACGTCCGCGAGCGGAGCCGCAAGCCCGCCTTCACGTGAGCATCCCGGCGCCGAGCTCCTTCAGCTTCGAGCCGCTCTTCCTCGCCCTCGCAGTGGCCGGGGGCTACGGCTACTGGCGGCTGGCCAAGACGGTCGAGCGGCCGTCGACGTTCCGGGCCTGCCTGTTCGCGCTCGGGCTGCTGCTGGTCGCGGTGCCGCTGAACTCGCCGCTGGAGACGATCGCGATCCACTACCTGCTCCTGATCCACCTGCTGCAGAACGTGATGATCGCCGACTGGGCGCCGCCGCTGCTCGTGCTCGGTCTGACGCCCGCGATGCGGGCAGCCGTCGCGCGGCGCGGCGGGCGCTGGTTCGCGCGCCTAACCCGTCCGCGCCTGGTGCTGCCGTTCTGGCTGATCGTCTGGTACGGCGTCCACCTTCCCGGCTTCTACGACTTCGCGCTGCGCCATCCGCTGCTCCTGAACATCGAGCACCTGCTCTTGCTCACCGCGGGGCTGCTCTTCTGGTGGCCGGTCTTCTCGGAGCTCCCGCAGCACCTCTCGACCGCGCTCAAGCTCGTTTACCTCGGCGCCGCGTACGTCGGCTCGGCTTTCCTCTCGCTGGCGTTGATCTTCGCCTCGAGCGCGTTCTACGGGTTCTACGAGGCGGCGCCGCGGCTCTGGGGCCTCTCGCCGCAGAAGGACCAGAACCTGGGCGGGATCCTGATGAACGGCGAGCAGATGCTCGTCTTCTTCGCGGCGCTCTCGTACTTCCTCATGCGCCTCCTCTCCGAGGAGGAAGAGGCGCAGCGAGCACTCGAGGGCAGATGAGGCGCGTGCTCCTCGTGGCGGCCGCCGCCGCGCTCGTCGCCGTTCCGGCCGCCTCTGCCAACGGCGACCCGGCGAGCGACGTGCTGCTCACGCAGAAGGTCTTCGTCGGGCCGGAGGTGCCGGTCTCGAAGGGCAAGCTCGACGCGCTCCAGAAGACCGTCGACGCCGCGAACGCCAAGGGCTACCCGATCCGCGTGGCGGTGATCGCCTTCACCGGCGACCTCGGCACCGCCGTCAGCCTCTGGCGCAGGCCGCAGGACTACGCCAAGTTCCTCGGCAGCGAGATCGCGTTCGTCTACCCGAAGCGGCTGCTGGTCGCGATGCCTGCCGGGTTCGCCGTCTACAACCAGCACCGGTCGACCGCCGCCGAGCAACAGGCGCTCCAGGGACTGCAGGCCGGGAAGACGCCCGACGCCCTCGTCCAGTCGACGACGGAGGCCGTGCGGAAGCTCGCCGCTTCCGGAGGTGTCCAGGTTCCCGCCTACTCGAGCGGGGGCGGCGGCCACGACTGGCGCGACCGGATCATCATCCTGGTGGCGGGGCTGCTGGTCGTGGCCCTGATCGTGCTCGTGGGAGGCCGGCTCAGAGCCCGAGGTGGCGAGCGATCACCATCCGCTGGACCTCGTTCGTCCCCTCCCCGATCTCCAGAATCTTCTGATCCCGGTACAGGCGGGCGATAGCGGACTCCTCCATGAAGCCGTAGCCGCCGTGGATCTGCAGCGACGCGTTGGCCGCGCGGTGTGACAGCTCGCCGGTGTAGAGCTTGGCCATCGCCGCCTCCTTGGCGAACGGCCGGCCCTGGTCCTTCAGCCACGCCGCCTTGTACGTGAGCGCGCGGCCGGCCTCGATCTCGACCGCCATGTCGGCGAGCTGGAACTGGACCGCCTGGAACTTCGCGATCGGCTTGCCGAACTGCTCGCGCTCCTTCGCGTACGCGTACGCGAGGTCGTACGCGCCCTGCGCGAGGCCGACACCCATCGCGGCGACCGAGATCCTGCCGCCGTCGAGGATTTCGAGGAACTGCGTGAAGCCCTTGCCGCGCTCGCCGAGCAGGTTCCCCTCGGGGATGGCGACGTCGCGGAACGAGAGCTCGCGAGTGTCGGAGGCGCGCCAGCCGAGCTTGTCCATCGGCGCCGAGATCTCGTAGCCGGGCGCGCCGTTCGGGACGATCAGGTTCGAGATCTCGTCCTCGCCGGTGAGGGCGGTGATGGTCACACAGGCGGTGATGTCGGTGCCGGCGTTCGTGATGAAGATCTTCGAGCCGTTGACGACCCAGGCGCCGTCGCGCAGCTCGGCGCGCGTGCGCGTCGCGCCGGCGTCCGAGCCCGCCTCCGGCTCGGTCAACCCGAAGGCCGCCAGCTTGCGGCCGGAGGCGAGGTCGGGCAGCCACTGTTGCTTCTGCTCCTCGGAGCCGAAGTTGAGGATCGGCATCATCCCGAGCGAGGTGTGCGCCGCCATCGT
>DATNBJ010000353.1:0-9298 GCA_035572055.1 Thermoleophilaceae bacterium
CTCTTCATGTGGCACCTCCACATCAGCGACCGCGACAACATGCTCCCGATCCTGCCCGAGTTCGCCGAGCGGGCGCGCACCAAGCACGGCATCACCATCCGCAAGATGTCGCGCCTCCACCTCCGGCGCGAGCTCGACGACTTCGCCACGATCTACAACGAGGCCTGGTCGAAGAACTGGGGCTTCGTGCCCTACTCGAAGGAGGACCTCGACGCGTACGCGATGGAGCTGCAGCTCGTGTACGACCGCGACTGGTTCATGGTCGCCGAGGAGGCCGGGAAGACCGTGGCCATTGCGATCACGGTGCCGGACATCAACCAGGTGCTGAAGAAGATGCGCGGCCGTCTGCTCCCGCTCGGCTGGTTCCACTTCCTCAACAAGGGCCGCGTCATCGACCGCGTGCGCGTGGGCTTCCTCGGAGTGCTTCCGGCGTACCAGCACACCGGGGTCGCCGCCGCCCTCTACGTCGAGCACTTCGACATGGCCGAGCGGACCCGCCGCAAGGGCGGCGAGATGGGCTGGATCCTCGAGACCAACCACTCGATGAACCGCGCCATGGAGGCCATGGGTGGCCGGATCGTGAAGCGCTACCGCGTGTACGAGCGGGTCTTCGCCTAGAGGACGAGCCGGCGCTCCATGTGGCGCACCGCGAGCCGCCACATCAAGAGCGCGAAGCCGACCAGGAACGCCAGGTGGCCGATGTCCTTCCAGCCCTGGAAGCCGAACACCGCGTCTCGCACGAGCTGGACACAGTGGTAGAGCGGGTTCAGGTTCCCCAGGACCTGCGCCCAGGTGGGTAGCTGGTCGAGTGGGAAGAACGTGCCCGCCACGAGGAACATCGGCGTGAGCAGGCCGCTCTGCCAGTAGGAGAAGCTCTCGATCGACTTCGCCTTGGCCGCGATGAAGATCCCGCAGCTCGCCCAGCCGAAGCCGGCCAGCGCCGCGATGAACGGCACGAGCAGCATGCCCCAGGCGGGGTCGAGCCCGAAGAACATCGCCACGATCATCGGGAAGCACCCGTACACGCCCGTGCGCGCGGCGATCCACATCGCCTCGCCCGTGACCAGCTCCTCGGTGTCCACGGGCGCGGCCAGGATCGCGTCGTAGGTGTGCTGGAACTGGTACTTGACGAACGTGCCGTACATCGCCGGGAAGGCGCCGGAGAACAGCACCGTGGTGGCGACGATGCCCGTGCCGACGAACTCGATGTAGGCGTGGCCCCCGACCTTGCTCACCAGCGACCCGAACCCGAAGCCGAACGCCAGCAGGTAGATCGTGGGATCGATCGTCGAGGAGAACGTCGACGACTTCCAGAACGACGAGTAGTTCACGATCTCGCGCACGAGCACTCCGCGCAGGGCGGCGGGCTCGAGACGGTGCAGGCGGCGCCCGCGTGCTGCCAGCGTGGCCATCAGGTGATCTCCTCTCCTGTCAGCAGGACGAACACGTCCTCGAGGTTGGTGCCGCGGCGCTCGCCGTCGAGGCCGGAGTCGCCGTTCGTGTGCATGACCGCCACCGACGTGCCGGTGCGGCGCGTGCGCCAGCCGCGCGCGGCGGCGATGCCCTCCACCTCGGTGAGGCGGGCGGGCGGCCCGTAGACCTCGATGGCGTCGGAGCCCGCGTGCTCGCGGATCAGCTCGGTGGGCGGCCCGACGGCCACGGCCTTGCCGTGGGACATGATCGTCACCTGGTCGCAGAGGCGCTCGGCCTCCTCGATGTAGTGGGTGCTCATCAGGATCGAGACGCCCTCGGAGCGCATCCGGTCGATCAGCGCCCACAGCTCCTGGCGAACCTGCGGGTCGAGCCCGACGGTGGGCTCGTCGAGCAGGACGAGGCGCGGCTGGTGCAGCAGCGCGCGGGCGATCAGCAGGCGCCGGCGCATTCCGCCGCTCAGCTCGTCGACCTTCGACTTGCGCCGACCACCCAGGTTGGCGATGCCAAGCGCCCGCTCGATCGCCTCCTGCCGCTCGCCCGCCGGCACCCGGTACAGGTGCGCGAACACGAGCAGGTTCTGCTCCACGCTGAGCGTCTGGTCGAGGTTGTCGAGCTGCGGCACCACGCCCATCTCGGCGCGCGCCTGCTTGGAGTCGGTGGGCAGCTTGTAGCCGAGGATCTCGATCTCGCCCTCGTCGGCGATGACCTGGGCGGTGAGGGCCTTCATCGTGGTCGACTTGCCGGCGCCGTTGGGCCCGAGCAGGCCGATGCAGGTGCCGAAGGGCACCTCGAGGTCGAGGCCGTCCACGGCCGTGAGGCCGCCGAAGCGCTTGACCATGCCGTTTACGCGGATCGCAAGTTCCATATGGAGAAAAGACCGGTGTGCGGGCCGGAAATCATCTATGAAGGTAGCCGTGTGGCTGGGCGTGGACGTGGGCGGACGTCGCAAGGGGTTCGACGTCGCGCTGGTCGACGAAGCGCGCTTGCTGGATCTCCGGGGCCGTCTCGACCGCGATGCGGTGGTCGCCCTGGCGGAGGCCACCCGTCCGGCCGTGGTGGCGATCGACAGCCCGCGGACCTGCGCGGCCGACGGCCAGAGGACGCGCGAGTGCGAGCTGCTCCTGAACCGGGCGGTGTGCGGGATCCGCTGGACCCCGGACGCGGGCAGCGTGCACGGGAGCGATTACTACGCATGGGTCGTCGAGGGGCTCGCCCTGTACGAGGCGCTCCACATGGAGACGATCGAGGTGTTCCCCACCGCGTCCTGGACGCGCTGGTTCGGCCCGCGCCGGGGCACACGTGCGAAGTGGACCACGGCGGGGCTCGAGCGCCTGGACCTGGACGGCGTGCCCGCCCGCACGAACCAGGACCAGCGCGACGCGATCGCCGCCGCGCTCACCGCACGCCAGCATTCGCGGGGACTTACGGAGCGCTTCGGGGAGATCGTGGTGCCAAGGGCACGAGCAGTGCCTCGTGGTCCGAGAGCGCGCCGCCGGACTCGAGTCCCCGGTCGAGCCTGACAACCTCGCCGGCGAGCGCACAGCCGCGCACGAATACGTGGTCCACGTCGCGGGCGGCGACGTGCTCCAGGCCGGGCGCGACCGGGTCACGCAGGTTCAGATCGCCGCCGAAGATCAGCGGCGAGCCGTCCCCGGCGAGCGCGAGCGCCCGCTCCAGCTCATCCCGGGCGCGAGCCCGCGAAAGGCTCAGGTGCATGTTGGCCAGATGCGTGCCGTCGCCGAGCCTGGCGAGCTGAAGCACCCGGCGCTCCGGAAAGCGCCGCAGCCTGACCGCGCGATGCTCGGCGATCGAGCCGCCGCGCACCAGCAGCGCGTTCGAGCCGCCGCCGTTCGACCTGATCAGGTCGGGCCGGCGCACGGCCACGGCCCGCCGCAGCGGCAGCAGCTCGTTCCGCGAGGTGAGCGCCGTGCGCTCCTCCGCCCCGGCCGCGCGCGCGAGCTCGGGCGGCCACCACGGCGGCACCTCCTGGAGGAGGGCCACGTCCCACTCCCAGCCCGCGATGCGCGCGGCGAACTCGTCGAGCAGGGCCCGGCCCGCGCCCGGCACCGCCCGGCCGTGAAAGAGGTTCCAGACGAGGACCCGCAACTAGGCCGGCGCAGCCTCGCGCTCAGGCGCAGCAAGCTCCCGGGCACGCGTCCGCGGGCTGAGGATGACCCGCGCCCCGCGTGCCGGCACCTGCGTCACGTTGCGCGTCATCGAGCGCTCCGGCTCGGGCCGGTCCGGCACGAGGTCGAAGTGGTCCAGCACCACGGGGATGACCGCCGCCATCTCCTGGGTGGCGAAGCTCGCCCCGATGCAGCGCCGCGGGCCGCCCCCGAATGGGATCCAGGTATAGGGCGCGGCCTGTGAGTCGAGGAAGCGCTCGGGGCGGAAGGCCAGCGGATCGGGCCAGCTGTCGGACGCCCGCTGCACGAGGGCGATCGAGGACATCACGCGGGTCCCGGCGGGCAGCGTGTGCTCGCCCAGCTCCACCGGCGCGGTCACGTCGCGCCCCACCTCCATCACGACGGGGCGCACGCGCAGCGTCTCCTTGATCACGGCGTCGAGGTAGTCGGCCTCACCGGCCTCGAGGGAGGAGCGGAGCCGGGCCAGGATCTGAGGATGCCGCGTCAGGCGCTCGAACGCCCAGGCCAGCGCCGTGGCGGTGGTCTCGTGACCGGCGATCAGGAGCGTCATCAGCTCGTCGCGCAGCTCTTCGTCGCTCAGCGCGTCGTCGCCCTCACCGGAGCTCTGGATCAGCAGGGAGAGGACGTCGTCACCGGCGGGGTCGGCACGGCGGCGGCGGATCGTCTCGAAGATCAGCTCGTCGGCCTGGCGCCGGGTGGAGGTGAAGCGCCGCCAGGGCGGGAACCACCACAGGTCGCGGTCGAACGCGGTGGCCAGGAAGAGCAGCAGCGTGCCCTCGTCGAGCAGGTTGCCGAGCACCACCCGCAGGCGGTCGCGGGTGTCCTCCTCGCGAACGCCGAACACCACCCGCAGGATCACCTCGAGGGTGATCGCCTGCATGCGCGGCCGCAGCGCGAGCGGCTCCCGCGTGGGCCACGTAGGCACCTCCTCCTCGGCGATCTCCCGTATCAGCTCGGGATACCGGCGCAGCGCCTCGCCGTGGAACGCCGGCAGCATCAGCTTGCGCTCGCGCATGTGGCGCTCCTCGTCGAGGAGCAGCAGCGAGTGCTCGCCCAGCAGCGGCGACAGGATCCGCCCGCGCACCCCACCCACGTGGAACAGGTGGATGTCGCCGGTGAAGACCTGCTTGACGAGCGCCGGATCGGCGAGGAACACCATCCGGCCGTACGGCGCGATGTGCACCGTGAAGACGTTGCCGTAGCGGCGCCGGCAGCGGCCCAGGAAGCCGTGCGGCCGGCTCAGCATCGCCGCGGTCTGCACCAGGCCCGGCACCGAGGGTCCCGCTGGAAGCGCCACCGAGGCAGTATCCCAAGTGCAGGAAAGCCCCGATCCTGCCGATGGAGAGGATGTGAGCGTCAACGACCTCGTGCTCGTCCAGGGCATGCGCGACACCCGCGAGACCCTGGAGGATTGGAATCGCGCGCCCTGGCCCGTGCTTCGCAGCTGGCTGCTGCTCAGCCTGGCGGTCTCCGTGACCCTGCTCGGCACCGTTTACGTGGTGGCAGCGCTGTCAGCGCCCGACCCCACGCCGCTGCGGCTCCCGGGCGTCCACTACCCCGCTCACCTGAACGACGCCGCGCGCGTGCTCTACCACAACTCCCTGGTGCTGGCCCTGCACGCGATGGCCTGCGTGGCCGGCTTCATCGCGGGCAGCTCCCTGCCCCAGACTGCGGCCCAGCGCAACGGCTTCTCACGTCTCATCCACGAGAAGGCCGGCCCGCTCGCGATCGGCTTCGTGGTCTGCGCCACCACCTTCTCGCTCGTCACCCAGGCGTACGTGCTGGGCGGCGGCATCTCGACGGTCGCCGCCGAACTCGGCACGAGCCACGGCCTGCTCATGCTGGCTCTCCTGCCGCACGCGCTGCCCGAGCTGGTGGCGCTGTTCCTGCCGCTGGCCGCCTGGCTGATCGCCAGCCGCAGCGGCGACTGGCACAAGCTGTTGGCGGCCACGTTCGTGACGGTGGCGATCGCGGCCCCCGTGCTGGTGGTCAGCGCGCTGGTGGAGGTGTACGTGTCACCCCACCTGCTGCTCGCGCTGATCGGCCACTAGAACGAAGAAGGGCGGCCACTCGGCCGCCCTTCTCGAAACACGTACGAAGTACTGCTGCTAGCAGGCCATCGTCCCGTTGACGGTCACATCAGGACCGGCGGCGGGCTGGCCGGCGCCGGCGCTGTTGTCGAAGTGCACCGTGGTCCGGGTCGACACCTTCTTGCTGCTCGGGCACGACTTGAGCTGCAGGTACGTGACCTTCTTGCCCTTCACCTTGGCGGTCTTCGACTTGCTGATCTTCACGTCGAAGTGAGTCAGCGCCACCTGGAGGCCACCGACGTTCTGGAGGTCGGCGGGCACCGCGAAGCCGACCTTGTAGCCGAACTTGCCGCTGGCCTTGCCAAGCGTGCCGATGATCACACGGTTCACGATCGGCACCGGCTCACCCGGAGCCTGGTTCAGGACCAGGAGCAGCTGCTTGCCCTTCTTGGCGTTGTAGGCCGCCACGACGAGCTTCTCGATCAGCGCCGGGGTGGAGCCAGGCGTGCCGGCGAAGCTGGTGGCGGTGCCGGAGCCCACGAGGGCGGGCTTGCACTTCGCCGGGATGCTCGGCTTGCCGTCGATGTCGGCGACGGAGCACGGCGACGGGAAGCGCTTCGCGTTGTTCTGAAGCTGCTTCGGGAAGAAAATCGTGGTCAGCGGGGCCGAGTCGGGCTGCAGCCCGTTGTTCGACACGTCGAGGATTCCCTCGTAGCCAACATTGACCGGCTTCTTACCCTTGATCTTCGGGTGGGCCGGGCTCAGCTTGGAGTCATACGTCACCGAGTTGGTCGCCGCGAACGCAACGGTGGCTGCGATGGCGAGGCAAACGGCAACGGCGCCTCCTACGACAAGAAGTCTGCGCATCATCTCTCCTGGGGGCAGGGAACAAGCAAAATCCTCCCGGTCCCCGCCGGGAGGCACGAGGACTATAAACCGCTCGCAGGGGAAAGTTGCGGAAACTGCCCGTTCCTTCAAACAACCCTTAATGAGGACGCCACCGAACCCCGAAATAGCCGCGCCCGAGTTCCCCGACGGGACGGAGTGGCTGAACGTCGCCTTCCTGCGAATGGACAAGCAGCTCGGCCGCCACGCCGTGCTCCTCGAGTTCTGGGACTACGCGCGGATCAACTCGCTGCGCACCCTCCCGTACACCAGGGCGTGGCACGAGCGCTACGGCGAGCAGGGGCTGCGGGTGATCGGCGTGCACTCCCCCGGCTACTCGTTCGGCGGGGAGCGCGAGGGCGTGGAGCGGGCGGTGGAGCGCCTGGGCATCCACTACCCGGTGGCGCTCGATCCGCATCTGGCGATCTGGCACGTCTACGGGAACAAGGGCTGGCCGGCGCGCTACCTGTTCGACCGCCGCGGCTGGCTGCGGCTGATCCACTACGGCGAGGGCGAGTACCTGGAGACGGAGCTCGCGATCCAGGAGCTGCTCCGTGAGATCGACGAGGACGCCGCCTTCCCGGACCCGCTAGAGCCGCTGCGCGCCGAGGACGCACCCGGCGTGGAACTTCGGCCGCAGACAGCGGACATCGCGCTTCCCGGCGAGCGCGACCGGGTGGAGCTCGCGCGCGACTGGATCGACGGGCCGGACTACATCGAGGCGGCGGACGCCGGCGGCGGCGCGGCGGTGAAGAGCTTCAGCGCGGGCCAGGCGTTCGCGGTGCTATCGGGCGACCGGGTGGAGCCCGGGCTCTACGAGGTCCCGGATGGCGTGGTCAGCGCGGAGTCGCCGGGACTCCGCCTCCACGGCTTCCAGTTCACTCCGATACCGCCGCCAGAGCGGTCCTGATCTCCTTCGGGAGCATGAAGCGGACGTCCTCCTGGATCACCTCGAACTCGGAGATGTCCGTGGTGCCGCGGCTCCTGAAGAAGTCGACCAGCCCCTGGACGAGCTGCTCGGGCGCGCTGGCGCCCGAGGTGATGCCCACCACGCGCTTGCCCTCGAGCCACTCCTCCCGCACCTGCGACGCGTTGTCGATCAGGTAGGAGTCGGCGCCGTGGTCGCGCGCCACCTCCACCAGGCGGTTGGAGTTCGACGAGTTGCGTGAGCCGATCACCAGCACGAGGTCGCACTCACGGGCCATCTGGCGGACAGCCATCTGGCGGTTGGTGGTGGCGTAGCAGATGTCGTCGGTGCGGGGGCCCGTGATCTGCGGAAAGCGCTCTCGCAGCCGCAGGATGATGTCGCGCGTCTCGTCCACCGACAGCGTGGTCTGCGAGATGTAGGCCATCTTGCTCGGGTCGTCGACCTCGAGCCTGTCCACGTCCTCCAGGCTCTCGACGAGAACGATCCGGTCGGGCGCCTCGCCCATCGTGCCCTCGACCTCCTCGTGGCCGGAGTGGCCGATCAGCACGATCGTGTAGCCGTGGGCGGCGAACTTGCGCGCCTCCACGTGGACCTTGGTGACCAGCGGGCAGGTGGCGTCGATCGTGCGCAGCTGCCGCGCCTCGGCGTTGGCGTGCACGCTCGGGGCCACGCCGTGGGCGGAGAACACCACGGTGGCGCCCTCGGGCACCTCCGTCTCCTCCTCCACGAAGATCGCCCCGCGCTCGCGCAGCTCCTCCACCACGTGCTTGTTGTGGACGATCTCCTTGCGCACGTAGACCGGGGCGCCGTACAGGTCGAGAGCGCGCTCGACCGTCTGCACGGCACGGTCGACCCCCGCGCAGTACCCGCGCGGAGCCGCCAGGTAGAGCTTGTCCACCGTGTGGGCCACTGAGGGGAGAGTCTAGGGACCCGTTGTGAGCAGGGCGGCGCACGAGTACGCTCAGCTTGATGGCGACGCGCCACAAGGACCGCCTAAGCGCGATCGACGCCTCGTTCCTCGCTCAGGAGGGCAAGTCGTCCCACATGCACGTGGGCGCGATCATCACCTTCGAGGGCCCGCCGCCGGTGTATGACGAGGTGCTGGCGCACGTCGGGGAGCGGCTGCATCTCGTGCCCCGTTACCGCCAGAAGCTGGCCACCCCGCGCTTCGAGATGGGCCGGCCGCTCTGGATCGACGATCCCACCTTCAACATCGAGTACCACGTGCGCCACACGGCGCTCCCGGCGCCTGGGTCCACCGAGCAGCTGCGCCAGCTGGCCGGCCGGATCTTCTCCCAGCGGCTCGACCGCTCGAAGCCGCTCTGGGAGCTGTGGCTGGTGCAGGGGCTCGAGGACAACCGCTTCGCGCTGATCAGCAAGACCCACCACGCGCTGGTGGACGGGGTCTCCGGCGTGGACATCGCCTCCGTGCTGTTCGACCTGGCGCCCGTGCCGCAGCACGTCGAGCCCGACGACTGGACGCCCCAGCCGGAGCCCTCGCAGGCGGAGCTGATCGCCGAGGGCGCGAAGAGCGTGGCCAAGCTGCCGCTCGGCATCGCCTCGCGCGCCACCCGGGCGATCACCCACCCGCGCCAGACCCTGTCAGCGGCCGGCGAGGCGATCGAGGGCGTCGGCGAGGTGGCCTGGGCGGGGCTGAACCCCGCGCCGGAGACGCCGCTGAACGTGCCGATCGGCCCGCACCGGCGAGTGATCTGGGTGCAGGGCCGGCTCGACGAGTACAAGGAGATCAAGAACGCGCTCGGCGGCACGGTCAACGACGTGGTGCTCGCCGTGGTCACCGGCGCGTTGCGGCGCTGGCTGCGGCTGCGCGGCACGCGCGTCGAGGGGCTGGAGCTGCGGGCGCTCGTGCCGGT
>DATNBJ010000354.1:0-8017 GCA_035572055.1 Thermoleophilaceae bacterium
CGACCCGCACTCGCGCCTGATCGCCCTGCCGGTCACCCGCATCCGGGCTCACTCGCAGCACCCGGGCGCGCCGGTGTTCCGGCTCGAGGGCGGCCCCGGCCTGACGAACACGAAGTTCGCGAAGGCCAGCCGCTTCGCCGCGAATCACGACGTGGTGCTCGTGGGCTACCGCGGCGTGGACGGCTCGTCGCAGTTGAAGTGCCCCGAGGTGAGCTCGGCGCGGGAGAACTCGGGCGACCTGCTCAGCCAGAGCTCGTTCAACGCGACAGCCGCCGCGTTCGCGGACTGCGCCCAGCGCCTGCGGGCCGACGGCGTGGACCTGGCCGGCTACACGCTCCCCGAGCGGGTGGACGACCTCGAGGCCGCGCGCCGCGCGTTCGGCTACGGGCGCGTGGATCTCCTCAGCGAGAGCGCCGGCACGCGCACGGCGATGATCTACGCCTGGCGTCACCCGGGCAGCATCGAGCGCTCGGTGATGATCGGCGTGAACCCTCCCGGCGGCTTCCTCTGGGACGCGAAGAGCACCGGCGAGCAGATCCAGAAGTACGCGGCGCTGTGCGCGAAGGACGAGTCCTGCGCAAGGCGCACGCCGGACCTGGCCGCGTCGATCCACGACGCGTACCGGAACATGCCGGACCACTGGGCATTCCTCCCCATCCACGGGGGCAACGCGCGGGCGGCCGGCTTCTTCGGCCTGATGAACGCGACCACCGACGGCGGCGGTCCGCTCTCCGGTCCGATGACGATCGACAGCCTGCTGTCGGCGAACAGGGGCGACGCGAGCGGCGAGTGGTTCATGTCGCTGATGGCGCAGCTCGTGTTCCCGCGCGCGCAGATGTGGGGCGACGTGGCGGCGGTCGGCCGCAGCGATGCCGCCTACGCGCGCGAGTACTACGCGGGCCACGGCAACCGCGGCTCGGCGATCGGCGCGCCAGGCACCGACCTCGTCTGGGCGGGCGGCAAGCTGGTCGACGCCTGGCCCGCCAGCCCCGACGAGAACCAGTACACGCGGGTGCAGGACTCGAACGTGCAGACACTGCTGATCGGCGGCGACCTCGACTTCGCCACCCCGCCGCAGAACGCCACGCGCGAGCTGCTGCCGCACCTCCCGAACGGGCACCAGGTGGTGCTCCCGGGTCTCGGTCACACCGACGACTTCTGGAGCTATCAGCCGGCGGCGAGCAGCCGCCTGGTGAACGCGTTCCTCGACACGGGGCGCGTGGACGAGTCGCTGTACAGGTTCAAGGGCGTGGACTTCACGCCCTCGGGCTCGCAGACGATGATCGCCAAGATCGTGCTGGTCGCGTCGCTGGCGCTCGCCGCCATCGCGCTGCTGTCACTCGCCTGGTTGCCCTGGATCGTGCGCCGCAGCGGCTCGCTCGGGCCGAAGCTCAGCGCCTGGGTGCGCACGCTGCACCCGCTGCTGCTCGGCCTGGGCGGCTGGCTCGGCGCCGCGCTCGTGGTGCTCGCCACCTCGTCCTCGACGCCGCTCGACAGCGAGCTGCTTGTGGTCGGCTCGGTGGGCGTGCCGATCGGGCTGGCCATCTACTGGGCCTGGGTCCACCGCGACTGGGCGCCGCGGATCCGGACGGCCGGCCTGGCCACCGCGATGGCCGGCGCGCTGATCGGCGCCGCGGCCGGAGCCGCCGCCGGCGCCGGGCTGCTCGGGGTGATCACCGCGATCATCGGCGCCACCGCCGGGGCGAACCTGGGCCTGATCGTGCTCGACACCGCGCGCGAGCGGGCGCCCGCCCTGGCGGCACGCTGACGGAAACGACGAGGGGGCCCGCTACGGGCCCCCTCGTCTTACTCCGTATCGCCTCCGGGGCTTCAGCCGCGGTACGTGTTGAGCAGGTTCCGAATCGTGGTCGTGAAGACGCCCTTCTGCGAGCCATCGCTCCTGATGGCGCCGAAGTTGGCCTCACGGCCGTTCGGGTCGTTCGCCATGTCGCGCTGTTCGAAGATGAACATGTCGCGCAGGCGCCCGCCGTAGCGGGCACGCATGGCGTTGATGGAGCCGGTCATACCGTCCGCCGCCTGCTGGTAGGTCATGCAGGTCGGCCAGTTGTAGTTCGAGTCGAGGCAGGCTCCGTTGTTCGTGGAGATGCCGTACTCGGTGATGAAGAACGGCAGCGTCGTGTCGCCGTGCTTCGCCGTGTCGCTGACCACCTTGTCCATGATCGGCTGCCAGCGGCTCTGCGGGCCGTAGGGGTGCATCGTCCAGCCCGCGATGTGGCTGTTCAGATCCGGCACCGCGCTGAACATGCCGTCCACCCACTGGGACGTGCCGCTGCCGCCGTTGTCGCCGATGGCGAGCAGCCCGACGCCCGGGTTGGCCGCGTGGATCGCGTCCGCGGCGTCACGCGCGCGCTGGCCGTAGCTCTGAGCGCGGGCGATGTAGCTCGGGCCCGAGCTCACGCCACCGAACTGGTAGCTCATGTTCGTCTCGTTGCCGAACTCGATGTACTGGACGGCCAGGTTGCCGTCGCTGCGGCCCTGCCAGAACGTCCCGCCGGGGCCGAAGGCGGCAGCCCAGCCGGCGAGGCTCTGCGCCTCGGACTGGCTCGGGATGCGGCCGGGGAACTCGGCCAGGAGGAGCGCCTGCTCGCCCTGAGCGGCAAGGCCCGCGATCTGCTTGTTCATCGAGCTCACCGAGGTGCCGAGGTCGAACGGCACGCGGACCACCTTCGGGTTCAGGTTGGCCGTCTTGGTCAGGCCGGCCTCCCAGGCCGCGGCGGGACCGGACACCATGCCCAGCGTGAAGGCCGGCGGAGCGGGAGCCGGCGGAGCGGGAGCGGGCACCGGCGCCTTCACGGCGTGCTTGCGCTTCTTCTTGTGGTGCTTGCGGTGCTTCTTCTTGGAGTGGTGCTTCTTGGAGTGGTGCTTCTTCTTGTGGTGCTTGCGGTGCTTCTTCTTGCTCCTGTGCTTCTTCTTGCTCTTGTGCTTGTGGCTGTGCCGCTTGCTGTGGCTCTCGCCGCGCTTGTGCGCCGAACTGGCCGCGGACGCAAGACTCGAGCCCGCGACGGCAAAGATGAGCAGAGCTGCAACCAACGCAGCGAGGTAACGAGGGAGACGCATCTTGGGGTACTGCCTCTCTGGCACGCGTCCGCTCCTGGCCCACGCGCCTTCGACGAAGGGTTAAGACCGCGTGCGGAGGGGGCACGTTCGGCCTCACCGGGTCAGTCGGCAGGGCGTCGAGGGATTTGAGAGGGGACCCGCGCCACACTCGACGTGTGTTCGAGGGCCCGTCAGTGCGGTGACAGGGGAGGTTTAAGCCGCGTCTTCGGCCAACATCGAGACCAGGCCGTCCACATCGGCGTCTGCCCACGCGTGGGCGAAAAGTTGCACGCGCCGGCGCAGGCGGGCATCGGCCAGCGATGCGGGTGCGGGCAGGCGGTCCTGCTCCGGCGGACGGGTCGCCACCGTCGCGCGGGCGCGCTGGAGGGCGCTGTTCACCGCGGACGGCGTCGTTGCGAGCGAGTCGGCCACCTCGCAGGCGGAGAAGTCGAGCACCTCGCGCAGGATCAGCACGGCGCGCTGGCGCGACGAGAGCTGGTCGTGCGCGGCCACGAGCGCCAGCTCCACCACCTCGCGCTGCTGCGCCTTGGTCTCCGGCGTGGAGCTGTCCATCGGCGTCTCGGTCTCGATCGGCACCGTGGGCTTGCGGCGCTCGCTGATGTCGAGCGCGCAGTTCGTCGCGATCCGGTAGAGCCAGCCCCGCAGCGCGGCGCGGCTCTGCAGGCTGGGCAGCGCGCGCCAGGCGCGGATCAGCGCCTCCTGCATCGCGTCCTCGGCGTCGTGGGTCGAGCCGAGCAGCCGCCGGCAGTGCATCTCCAACTCGGCGCGGTAGGGCGCGACGAGCTCGCCGAATTCGCGCTCGTCGACGGTCATCGGAGCAGCACCTGCCCATCGATCGGCGGCCAGCCGTTCTCGCGGGCGTGCACGACGAGCGCGGCCGCGAGCTCCGCCCCCGGTCCGGCGCCCGCCACGAGCAGCCGCTGCGGGTCGCCGCCCAGCTCCTCGCCGTGGTCGGCCACCCACTCGAGCACCGTGGCCGCGCGCTCCAGCGTGGTGGCGCTGCGAGCGCAGATCACGAGCATCCCCACGGCGCAGAGCTTTTGCTCCAGCGTGTCGACCGCCGTGCCGCCTCCGGGGCAGAGGACCACCAGCGGCGGCCCGGCCGGCGACCGCGCCGGCCAGCTGATGCGTGCCGGAAGCGGCCCGGATGTGCCCCGGAGGTGGAGCTCGGCGGTTCGCTCGGGGAGGTACGAAGTCACGCCTCGCAGGGTCGCTCAGCCCGCGTGAAAAGGGAAAGGCCGATGGCGCATGGCGGTCTTGCGCACGACGCATCACCGCTCGCGAACGCCGCGTCATACTCGGTGGCATGGGCGATGACGGCGAGCTGCTGATCTTTCCCAAGGCGGGCGACGCCATCGAGCTCCGGCACCTGCGGGCGTTCGTGGCGGTGGCGGAGGAGCTCAACTTCGGCCGGGCGGCCGCCGCGCTCTACGTCTCCCAGCCGGCGCTGAGCCGGCAGATCCGGTCGCTCGAGCAGCTCATGGGCTGCGAGCTCCTGCGCCGCTCGACCCACCGCGTGGAGCTGACGCTGGCCGGCGAGGCGCTGCTCGACCGCGCGCGCAAGCTGCTGCGTGACGTGGACGAGGCGGTGACGTCCGTCCAGGCGGTGGGCGGCGAGCTGGCCGGGCGCGCGGCGCGGCTGTGGGCTCCGATCGAGCAGGTGTGGGGCCCGCGCGGCGACCTCGAGCGCGCCCGGGCCGCCTACGAGGAGATGTGCACTTCGTTCTCGCCGCCCGAGGGCGTGACCGTGCGCTCGGCGAACGCCGGCGGCGTGCCCGCGCTCGTGCTCACCCCGCCGGAGGTCAACGAGGCGAGCGTCCTCTACCTGCACGGCGGCGGCTACGTGATGGGCTCAGCCTTCGGCTACCAGGCGCTCGGCGGCGCCGTGGCCAGCTACTCGCGCAGCGAGACGGTGGTGGTCGAGTACCGGCTGGCGCCGGAGCACCCCTACCCGGCCGCCGTGGACGACGCGCTGACCGCCTACACCTGGCTGATCTCGCGCACCCCGGCGGAGCGGGTCACCGTGATGGGCGACTCGTGCGGCGGCGGTCTGGCGATGGCCCTGCTCCTGCGGCTGCGGGACGAGGGTCTGCCGCTGCCGGGCGGCGCGGCGCTGCTCTGCCCGTTCGTGGACCTGGCCACGGAGCTCCCGGACCCGGACGCCGACCCCGCGGCCGCCGCGCTCATCGAGCACGCCCGCAACTGCACGAACGTCTACCTCGGCGCGCACCCGGCGGACGACCCGGCCCACAACGCGATGTACGCGGACCTCGGCGGGCTGCCGCCGCTCCTCATCCAGGCGGGCACCGGCGATCCGCTCGTCACGGACGCGAACGCCCTGCACGACCGCGCCCAGGCGGCGGGAGTCGAGTCGCAGCTCGAGCTCTACCCGGTCGAGACGCACGTCTTCCACCTCTTCTGGGACTTCCTGCCCGAGGCGGTCGAGGGGCTGCGGCAGGCGGCGGACTTCGTCCAGGACGCCGGCGTTACGGCATCTTCGCCGCGCCCTGCTTGATCGCCTCACGGATGCGCGGGTAGGTGCCGCAGCGGCAGACGTTGCGCATGGCGTCGAGGTCGTCGTCGGTCACGCCGCGGCCGGCCGCCCGCGCCTCGTGCACCAGTGAAACCGCCGCCATGATCTGGCCCGGCTGGCAGTAGCCGCACTGGGCGACGTCCACGTCGAGCCACGCCTCCTGCATCGGGTGCAGCTCCGAGCCCACGGTGGCCGGCAGCCCCTCGATCGTCGTGATCTCGTCCGTCGGCTCGATGTTCGAGATCGGCACCGTGCAGGGGTTGAACGCCTTCCCGTTGATGTGGCTCGTGCACGCCTTGCAGACGCCGAGGCCGCAGCCGTACTTCGGGCCGGTCACGCCGAGCACGTCGCGCAGCACCCAGAGCAGGTGGACGTCGTCCTCCACGTCCACGCTCACCTGCTTGCCGTTGAGGATGAAGCTGTGAGTTGGCATGGATCTCCTCAGGGGCTCTCGTTCGGCGAGGCCGGAATCGGGGGCACGGTGGGCAGCGGCTCGAAGCCGAGCGGGCCGTCGTGGTTGATCGGGAAGCTCGTGGGCGTCTTGCCGGTCGCGCGCGCGTATGCGCATGCCACGGCCGCCATCGACGTGCCCACGCCGAACTCGCCCACGCCGCCGGGCGAGTCGCTGGTCGGCGGCATCACGATCACGTCCACCTCAGGCGGCACGTTCCACTGGCGCGTGTAGAACGCGTTGTCCCAGCTGCCCTCGAGGAAGTGGCCCTTCTCCAGGTGCAGGCCGTAGCTCAGCGCCTGGGCGATGCCGTCCATTATCCCGCCCATCATCTGCGCCTCGATGCCGAGCGGGTTGATCGGCAGCCCCACGTCCACCACGAACAGGACCTTGGTCACGCGCGGGCCGGTGTAGGCGTCGCGGACCTTGCGGTTCACGGTGGCCGGCCGGCAGTCGATCTCGGCCAGGCACGCGGACGCGCCCTTGTACTCCTTGTGGATCGCGATGCCCTGCGCGGTCCCGGCCGGCATCGAGCGGCCCCAGTTGCCCACCGACACGGCCTTGTCGAGCACGGCCCGCAGGCGGTCGTCGCGCAGGAACGACCGGCGCAGGTCCACCGGGTCCCTGCCCAGCTCCTTCGCCAGGCGGTCCACCATGAGCTCGGTGACCGTCGCAGCGTCCGGGCTGTAGACGTTGCGCACGCTGCTCGTGTTGAAGGTGTTGAACGCGTAGGCCTCGTTCAGCACCTGCGTGACCGCGCCGAAGTTGTAGGGCACGTTCACCGTGAAGTTCCAGAACGCCTGCGAGAGCTGGAGCGAGTTCTGCCCGGGCAGGCTGCCGTCCATCGCGCTGAGCAGCTCGCCGAGGCCCTGCGTGAAGTCCGTGGCCACGCTGGTGTGGCGCTGGTCGAAGGCCAGCACGTTGCTCCCCGCGTAGCTGATGCGGACGCGCGAGGTGGCCATGGGATGCGTGCGGCCGTGGCGGAAGCTGTCGGTGCGGTGCCACATCAGCTTCACCGGCTTGCCCATCAGCTTCGACACCTGCGCCGCCTCGAACGCCGCGTCGCTGAACAGGTGGCGGCCGAACGAGCCGCCGCCCTCCACCACGTGCACGGCCACCTCGTCGACCGGCAGGCCGATGTTCAGCGCGATCTGCTCCTTCGCCCAGATCGGCGACTTCAGGCTCGACCAGATCTCCGCGCGGTCGCTGCGGACGTCCGCCACCGCGCAGTTGGTCTCGAGCGGGTCGCCGGGCCGGAAGTGAAACGTGAAGGTCTCCTCGATCGTCTTCGCGAGCGGCAGCGCCGGCGTCAGCGGGATCTCGGCCTTCTTCAGGTCGGCGAGCACGTCGGCGGTGGACTTGTTATCGACCGAGCCGGGCCCCCAGTTCACCTCGAGCGCCCGCACCGCGTCGATGCACTGGCCGAACGTCCGCGCGCGCACGGCCACGCCGCCCTGCACGAACTGGTTGTGCGGCACGATCGCCACGTCGGTCACGCCCGGCATCGCCCTCACGGCCGCGAGGTTCTTCACCGACTGCGCGCGGCCGTTGATGGTCGGCGCGCGGCAGATCATGGTCGGCAGGGCACCCGGCACCTGGAGATCCATCGCGAACGTCTTCGCGCCGGTCACGGCGGCGCGGGCGTCCACGCGCTTCTGGTCGCTGCCCACGAGCTGCTGCGCCGCGCGCGGCTTGAGCCGGGCGTTCACCGCGGTGGTCTTGGTCACGGCCGCCTTCTCGGCCAGGTCGGCGTACGAGCGCTGCCGCCCGTCGGGCGCGCTGAACACGCCGTTCGACAGCCTCAGGTCCGACTCCGAGACGCCCATCTCCTTCGCCGCGGTGGCCGCGAGCTGCCCGCGCGCGATCGCCGCGGCCGTACGGATCGGCTGGTACAGCGCGTGCATCGAGTTGGAGGCGCCGGTGAGCTGGTTCCACACGAGCTCGGGCCGCGCGTC
>DATNBJ010000355.1:0-3112 GCA_035572055.1 Thermoleophilaceae bacterium
TTTCGGCCACGATGTCCGCGCCGTCGGGCCAAGTCAGACCTATTGAGAAGAACGGCCCTACTGTCTGCGAGGGCGTAACCCCGAGGTTGGCCACTACTCGTGCGGCTCCTCGAACAGGGTCTCCTCACGGCCGCGCAGCACGATGTCCCACTTGAAGCCGAGCGCCCAGGAGTCCTCGGTGGTGTCCCAGTCGAACGCCGAGATCATGCGGTCCCGGGCGCGCTCGTCGCGCACGGAGTTGAAGATCGGATCCTCGGAGAAGAGCGGGTCGCCGGGGAAGTACATCTGCGTGACGAGCCGCTGTGCGAACGCGCGGCCGAACAGCGAGAAGTGGATGTGGCGAGGACGCCACGCGTTGTGGTGGTTCCCCCACGGATAGGCGCCCGGCATGATCGTGACGAAGCGCCAGCGGCCCTCGGAATCGGTCACACAGCGCCCAACACCCGTGAAATTCGGGTCCAGAGGGGCGGGCCAGTTGTCCACGCGGTGCGCGTAGCGGCCGGCCGCGTTGGCCTGCCAGATCTCCACGAGCGTGTCCGGGATCGGCCGCCCGTCGCCGTCGAGCACGCGGCCGTGCAGGTTGATCCGCTGGCCGATCGGCTCGCCCGCGTGCTGGCGGGTGAGGTCGTAGTCGAGCTCCTTCAGCCGGCCCTCGCCGAGCACCGGACCGGTGACCTCGGTGAGCGTGTGCGGGAACTCCACGAGGCTGTGCGTGGGGTGGCGGAACTCGGTGGAGCGGTAGGCGGCCCAGTCGAGCGGCGGGTCGACCGCTGCGTTGTCGCGCCTGTACCCGGGCACCACCAGCCCGCTCTCGCTCTGCTGCCACTGCGTGTCGGTCATAAAAGTCAGATGGATTATGACCGGCCCGGCGACTTCTGTGTGGCGAGGAGGTCCCGGAGGACTTCCAGCTCCTCGGAAGTGGGCGGCGAGGTGACGGCCAGATCGTCCGCCACGGCGAGGGGCCAGCCCGTGGCCTCGCGCGCCTGATCGGGATCGACGCCCTCGTGAATCTGGGTGAGCGTCAGCTCGCAGCTCTCGGGATCCGGCTCGAGCACGCCGAGATCCGTGATCACCTTCACCGGGCCGCGCCCGCGGAAGCCCAGCTTCTCGCGATCGCCCGGGCCGCCGCCGAATCCGACGGAGGTGACGAAGTCCACCTTCTCCACGAACGTGCGGGTGCTCTGGCGCACGATCACGATGACCTGCTCGCAGTTGGCGGCGATCTCCGGCGCCCCGCCGGCGCCCGGCAGGCGGACCTTGGGCGCGTCGTAGTCGCCGCCGATGACCGTGGTGTTGATGTTCGCGTAGCGGTCGATCTGTGCCGCGCCCAGGAAGCCGGTGTCGATCCGGCCGGGCTGCAGCCAGTAGTTGAAGATCTCAGGCACGCTGACCACCGAGTCGGCGGTCTCAGCGAGCTCGCCGTCGCCGATCGACAGCGGCAGCGTGGTGGGCTTCGCGCCGATCGTGCCCGACTCGTAGACCAGCACCAGGTTCGGCGCGTGCGTGCGACGCGCGAGGTTGGCGCCGGTGCTCGGCAGCCCGATGCCGACGAAGCAGACGGCGCCGTCGCGCAGCGCGCGCGAGGCGGCCACGGTCATCAGCTCGTCGGAGGTGACCTCGCTGCCCGCCGCGGTGGTCATACCCGGCTGCCCTCGTCCGCGTAGATCTCCTCCTCGAGCCACTGGCCGAAGCGGTCGGGCTCGCGGCTGATCTCGTCCCAGGCGCGGTAGGCCTCGTTGTCGCGCTGGTAGTAGCCCTGCGCGTACGACGGCTTGGCGCCGCCCGGAGCTTCCGACACGCACGTGATCGCCCAGGTCGGGATCACGACCGCGCCCGGTACAGGCTCCAGCTCGTCCACGACCTCCTCGACTGTGACCAGCGAGCGCTCGGAGGCCAGCACGGTCTCCTTCTGCACGCCGATGATGCCCCAGAGCTGCACGTTGCCCTCGCGGTCGGCGCGCTGGGCGTGGACGATCCCCACGTCCGGGCGCAGGGCCTGAACCGCGGTGAGCTCCTCGCCCGTGAACGGGCAGGTGATCGGCTTGATCGTGGGGGTGTGCTGTGGCAGATCGGTGCCCACGTAGCCCCTCAGCACCGCGAACGGCAGATCCGAAGCGCCCGCCTGGTAGCGGTTGGCCATGCCGGCGTGACTGTGCTCCTCGATCTCGAGCGGAACCGGCCAGCCGCGCTGCACGGCGTCGCGAAAGCGGTGGAGCGAGCCCACGCCCGGGTTGCCGCCCCAGGAGAAGATCAGCTTGCGCGCGCAGCCGGCGCCGATCATCTGGTCGAAGATCACGTCCGGCGTCAGCCGGATGAGCGTGAGGTCCCGCCGGCGCTGGCGGATGATCTCCTGGCCGGCCGCGAAGGGGATCAGGTGGGTGAACCCCTCGAGCGCGACCGAGTCGCCGTCGCGGACCAGGTTCGCCACGGCCTGGGGAAGCGGCATTACCTCCGCCATTGCCGGCTAGCCGGTCTCCCCCGCCCCCGAGGTGATGCGTGCCAGCGCTTCCCTGCTCACGCGCTGGAGGTCGCGCAGGTAGTGCTCGTGCGCCTGCCAGAGGGGATCCTCGGCCTGCGCGGCACCCAGACGGACGGTGTCCTGGTGCGCGTCGAGCAGCTCGTAGACGAGGCTCAGGAGGGTGGGTTCGACCTGCTGGGCTGTGGGTGTCGTGGGTTGTACGTCCATCGGGCCCATGCGGCGCAGTGTTCGTAATGAGAACATCTGCGCGAATGTCGCACTATACCGGCGGCTACGGCGGACACAAGAGCGTCAGTCAAACTGCACGCCGCTCCCCATGACACAGCCGCGAAACTCGGATTTCGTCCAGTCGCTCGAGCGCGGCCTATCGGTGATCCGCGCCTTCGACGAGGAGCACCGCGAGATGGCGCTCAGCGACGTGGCGCGCGCCACCGGACTCACGCGCGCGGCCGCGCGCCGCTTCCTCCTGACGCTCGTGAAGCTCGGCTACGTGCACTTCGACGATGGCCGCTTCTCGCTGCGGCCGCGCGTGCTGGAGCTGGGGTTCGCCTACCTGTCGAGCCTGACGCTGCCCGAGGTGGCGCAGCCGCACCTGGAGAAGCTGGTCGCGCACGTGAACGAGTCCTCCTCGAT
>DATNBJ010000356.1:0-3725 GCA_035572055.1 Thermoleophilaceae bacterium
GTGCGGTCCACCTCGACCGGCGGGATGCACGCGCCCGAACCCTCGAACAGCAGCGTGTCCGGACCGAGCAGCGCGGCCAGTGCGGCGCCCTCGGGCACGTTCGACTCGAACGGCTCCCCGACGAGACCGCCGCCCACGCGCCGGCAGCCCACCGTGGCCACGCCCGCGAGCGCGGCGTCCTCCAGGTAGTCCGAGGCGGCGTGCCGCCCGTTAGCCGCAATCGCCCGCAGGTCCGCAAGCGACGTGTCCGCGCCGGCGAGCTGCGGCTCGGCCGGGCCGCCGCGGCCCATGGAGACGATCACCGGCGACGTGCCGCGCTCGCGCAGAAGCGCGGCCCAGTGGCCGGCCACCGCGGTCTTCCCGGTGCGCTTGCCGGTGCCGATCACCGCGAGCTTGCGGCCGGGGAAGTCGACGTGCGCGTAGAGCGGCGGCGTGAGCAGGGTGTCCGGCAGCTCGTAGGTCAGCCCCAGGTGAAGCGCCCGCGCGGCGAGGTCGAGCTTCTTCGACGGTGGCAGCACCGGCTCGTCGGCGAGGTCGACCACGGCGATCGCGCCGGTCTCGCGCACGAGCCGCTCGAGAGCGTCGTCGCCGTGCTGCAGGGCGAAGCCGTAGTGAGCCACCGGGTCGTCGAGCACCTCGCGCCGCACCTTCTCCTCGCCGCCGCAGAACACCACACCCGCGATGCCGCGTGCGGCGTCGAGGTGCGCAAGCGAGTCGCGCACCGCAGATGGATGGTGCTCGCCGTCGACGAGCGCGATTACCGGGCCGCTTTCCACCCGCGCATTGTGGCTGGCCTCAGCTCTGGGCGTGAGCGGCGGGAGGCTGCAGGCCGTAATGCCGGTACACCGCCGCCTCCTCGGCAGGGCTGATCTCGTGCTGGTCCTTGGGCAGCGCGGGCGCGTCGCGCACCAGCGCCTTGGCGTACGGCACGATCACGGCGTCGTCCTCGAGCGACGCGCCGTTGAGGGGCACGAACGTGGAGCGCAGCCCGAACAAACCGGTCTTCACGAGCGCCAGGTCGGGACCGCCGCTGCCGCCGGGAAAGAGCTCGTGCAGCTTGCCGATGCGGTCTCCGTGGCTATCGAAGACCTCGAGACCTACCCAGACTTCCTGTGCTGTTTCTCTCATCCCAGTACCTCAAATGGAGGGTTCCGGGAGCCTACCGCCATAAACCTTGAAACAAGGGACTTGGCGCCGGCCGTCGAACGAGAAGCCCTGACCAGAGGAGGTTCTTCGCCATGCCCGAGGGTTACTGCGTGAAGGAACGCAAGAAGGTCGAGATCAAGGATGCCAAGCAGGTGACCATGAAGAACGGTCGCCCGGCGATTCAGGGCGTATGCCCTGACTGCGGCACCAAGATCTTCAAGATCGGCAAGCTGAGCTAGTCGCCCGGCCTGACCAGGCCGTTCTCGTAAGCGAACACCACCGCCTGCACCCTGTCGCGCAGACCGAGCTTCGACAGGGTGTGAGCCACATGCGTCTTGACCGTGGTCTCGCTCACCACGAGTCGCTCCGCTATCTCCGCGTTCGACAGGCCCTTCGCCACGAGCTCGAAGACCTCCGCCTCCCTCGGCGTGAGGTCCTCCAGCTCCGGCGGCGGCGTGCTGCGCGCGGGCGGCCGCTTCGCCACCTCCTCGATGAGGCGGCGGGTGACCGACGGCGCCAGCAGGCCGTTGCCCTCGGCGATCACGCGCACCGCGTCCACGAGCGCCTCGGCGGGCGTGTCCTTCAGCAGGAAGCCGCTGGCCCCGGCCCGCAGCGCCTCGTAGACGTACTCGTCGAGGTCGAAGGTGGTGAGCACGAGCACGCGGGCCGCGGATCCGTTGGCGCGCAGGCGGCGCGTGGCCTCGATGCCGTCGAGCTCCGGCATCCGCACGTCCATCAGCACCACGTCCGGCTCGAGCCTGCCGGCGCTGTGCACGGCCTGCTCCCCGTTCGCCGCCTCCCCCACCACCTCGATGCCTGGCTCGGCGTCGAGGATCATCCGGAAGCCGGTGCGGACGAGCGCCTGGTCGTCCGCGATCAGCACGCGGATGCTCACGGGCGCGTCTGGTCGAGGGGAAGCCGGGCGCGCAGCGAATAGCCGCCCGACTCGCGCTCGCCAGCCTTGAGCACGCCGCCGTAGATGGCGACGCGCTCGCGCATGCCGGCGAGGCCGTGGCCGCCGCTGACCAGCACCGGCTCCTCGCCGTTCGCCGCCTCGCGGCCGCGGCCGTCGTCCGAGATCTCGATCTCCAGGTCGCGCTCGCCGTAGCGGAGCACCACCTCGCCGCTCGCCGGGCCCGCGTGCTTGAGCGCGTTGGTCAACGCCTCCTGCACGATGCGGTAGGCCGACAGGTCGACGCCCGGCGGCAGCGGGCGCTGCTCGCCCTCCACCCGCAGGGTCACCGGCAGGCCGGCCTCGCGCACCTGCTCGAGCAGCGACTCCACGTGCTCCAGGCTGGGCTGAGGCGCGAGCGCGAGCTGCTCGTCGTCGCTGCGCAGAAGGCCGAGCAGCCTGCGCATCTCCACGAGCGCCTGGCGGCCGGTGTCCTCGATCGAGGTGAACGCCTCGCGGGAGCGCTCGGCGTCGATGTCGAGCATCCGGCGGCCGGCGCCGGCCTGAACCACCATCACGCTCACGCCGTGGGCGACCACGTCGTGAAGTTCGCGCGCGATGCGGCTGCGCTCCTCCGCCACGGCGCGCTTGGCGTCCTCCTCGAGCAGCACGGCGCGGTCCTCGGCGTGGAGCGCGCGCACGTGGCGGCTGCGCACGGCGCGCCCGAGCAGCCAGGCGCCGCCGTAGACGAACGCCGCGAAGAGCATGTCGTCGAACAGCGTGTCGCTGCCCTGGATCGCCATCACGACCCAGATGGCGGCGATCGCGCCGATTCCGGCCGCGACCGCGACGCGGCCGGTCGAGTAAGCACCGACCGAGTACATCGCGACCCCCAGCACGCCGAGCATCACGGTGCTGTTGCCGGGCACGCCGGCGCTGACCGACACGAGCGAGAGCAGCATCACCGCCGCGATGCACGCGATCGGCCGGCGCCGCCGCCAGGCCAGTGCCAGCGCCGCGAGCACGGCGGTCGGGATCGCCACCGCGAGCGGCTTCATCGTGTGATCGACGAGCATGTTGATCACCGCGGCGACCGCGAACAGCCCGGCGATCACCCAGTCCACGACCACCGAGTCGAAGCGCGCGCGTAGCCAGTCCATTGGTCAACCGTAACCGCGGTCAGGCGGCTCTGCATCCCCTCGCCGACGAGCGGTCTCATCCTCGGGGATGAGGCCCGCGGCCGGCGAATCATCTCTGAGCCGAGGCGGAAATCAGCGCTGGGCCGACGACCGCGGGGGCGCCGGAACTTAGCTTTGGCGGCGTACTCGCAACCCCCTCTCAAGGAGCCCCAGAATGTCCACCCGCCACCTGCTCGTCCGAATCGTCCCGACCATGCTGATCCTGTTCGGAATCAGCGGCATCTGGGACAGCCACAGCGGCATCCTCGGAGTGATCTCCGGCATCGGCTACTTCAGCTCGGTCGCCCTGGCACTCGTCACGATCGTGCTGCTCGTCATGGCCGGCGTCCGCCGCATCCGCCGTCCGGCCGAAAGCTGATCGCTTCCGCTCGGCGGGGCCGCCTGCGCCCTTCGGGTGCTACCCGGTGGCGGTCTCGCCGAGCAGCGTCGGCGACTTCTCGTAGTCGAAGGTCCGCGGGTCGAACGTGAGGATCGCGTCCTGCTCGTGG